>JBIIQL010000099.1:0-9056 GCA_044342095.1 Pirellulales bacterium | reverse complement strand
GCGGTGGCCGCAGCACGGGCGGGGGGCCACACGACGTTCGTGGCCCGCGTCGGTGACGATTCGATGGGGCGCGCGGCGATCGAGGCGTTCCGGGCCGAGGGGATCGAGACCGACTTCATCAGCATCACGCCCCACTGCCCGACCGGCGTGGCCCTGATCCTCGTCGATGCGGCCGGGGAAAACGCGATCGCCGTTGCCGGAGGGGCCAACGACCGACTCTCGCGCGACGACATCGAACGCGCCCGTCCGCTCATCGAGGCAGCCGACGTCGTTCTTCTCCAACTCGAGATCCCGCTCGAGGCGGTGCAGCACGCCGTGACGATCGCCCAGGCCGCCGGCAGGCGCGTGATCCTCAATCCCGCCCCGGCCCGCCCCCTGCCGGCCGCGCTCCTAGCCGGTGTCGATATCCTCACGCCGAACGAGACCGAAGCAGCGTCACTCGCCTGCGATGGCCCCGCCGGCGCGACCTCGGCCGCCGAAATCGAAGGCATCGCCCGCACGCTCCTCGACCTCGGGCCCCGGGCGGTCGTCATCACGCTCGGCGCGGCAGGGGCGCTTGTCGCCACGGGCCGAGGCCTCACGAAGGTGCCGGCGTTCCCGGTCGAGCCACGCGACACGGTCGCGGCGGGCGACGTCTTCAACGGCTCTCTGGCGATGATGCTCGCGGAGGGGCACGATCTCGTCGCCGCCACCCGGTTTGCCGCCGCGGCCGCGGCGATCTCGGTGACGCGCGAAGGGGCCCAGTCCTCATCGCCCCACCGCAGCGAGATCGAGGCCTTTCTCACCTCCCGGTCGGGTGCGTGATCGCCACAGCCACCTTGGCGCGATCGCGAATCGAGACTCGATCACGGCCCGTCCTCGCCCGGAGGCCGAGGGAGCGTGATGACATATCCGGGAAAGCGAGTGTCGGGCTCGGGGATATCGGTCGAGAGGAGTTGGGCGCCGCTCGACAAGGCCCGTTCCCATCGGCCGAGGTCGCCGCGGCGGGGTTCCTCGAGCCCGGCATCGACCCGCGTGCGGACGAGGAATCCGGCGTCGACGAGGCGGCGGATCTCGTCGTGCGATCCCTGCGGATCGTTCCGCTTCATGAAGGCCGCCGCGGGGTGGTCGGCCGCGACGCTCGTGAACAGGAGCCGCCCGGCGAGCACGTTGCTCTGGGCGAGGTAGGCATCACGCACGCCCCCTTCGTTGTCCATCAGGCAGACGATCTTGCCGCGATGCGTGTCGACCTCAGGCCAGCCGACGCCATCGACCGCCTCGCGGAGCGTCGGCTTGTCGCCGCGGACGTCATCCGGCGCGAGGATCCGCTCGCGGGGGAAGACGGCGAGGATCGTCGCCTCGAGCTCGGCAAATCCCTCGTCGTTCCAAGGGAGGGGCTGCGGCGGGGCATAGGCATCCGACTTTAATTCGAGAAGGAGAAAGATCGGCACATGGCGCGGATGGGCATCGGACCAATCCTTCACTTCACGAAGCGCTGCCTCGAGCGTCGGCACGGTGGTGCGGAAATCGAAGCCGGGGCTGTGGATCACCTTGATGCCCGGCTCGGCAAGCTCGGTTTGCCACTCGAGCGCCGGGGGCTGGCCGACGGCACCGGCCAGCGTCAGCCCCAGCGGCTGGGCAAACATCCCCCCGTCGGGATCGCGGTAGCAGTCGAGCTCGAGATGCCGGAGGGAGAGCCGGTCGAGCTGCTCAGGGATCGGACGCTGCGTGCAATCGATCGCGCGGGCCTCGGCCGGCGTGGCCGACGCGATGAGCCGGGCGACGAACGGATCGGGGGCGATGTGGTAGGAGTTGTGCGTGCCGAGGAGCCGGAGGCGATCGATGCGAAGGGCACCGTCTTCCGGCTCGGCAGCCGAGCCGGGGAGGGCGAGCGAGATGCCGAACGCGAAAAGCGAGGCCAGCCACCACGCCGATCGATTCTTGCGGGCGAGCCAACGGCGGGACCGCGGGATTGTCGAGGGCAGCTTCATCGTTCCCTTCCTCACCACTCGCCGCGACGGCCGAACTCGCGCCGCGCGTTCTCACCGAAGCGGCGGCCGGCCTCGTCCATTCGGGCGAGCACTTCTTCAGCCGGCAACCCGGCGGCCCCGCGGGCGGCGGCGATCACCGTCTGGCATTCGTTGGCATCCATGAACGAGGCCGCCTCGAGGAGCCTGGCTTCGTCTTCGGCCGGCACGGCGAGAAAGCCGTGCTTGTCGGCATGGACGAGCTGCCCCGGGAGGATCTCCCTGCCGAACACCGTCACGGCCATGCCAAAGCGGACCGGCACGACATGAGCGTGGCCGACGCACAGGCGGCGAGCGATCGCCTTGAAGCCGGCATTGGTCATCTCGTCGACGTCGCGGATCGCCCCGTCGGTGATCGTGCCGACGCACCCCAGCGCCCGGTGGGTGTTGGAGCTCACCTCCCCCCAGAAAGACCCGATCACCGCCGGCTTGTCGAGATCCTGAACGACGGCGATCTTCGGCCCCGGCAGGCTGGAAACGTAGCGCCGGTAGTCGCTCCACGCCGAAGCGTTCGCCTTGTGCGAAGCCTTCGAAGGCTCGACGACGAGCGTCACCGCAGAGCCGACCATCGGCCCCATCTGCGGCATGAAGTCGCGAGTCTCCTCGAGGTTGAATCCCGCCGCGGCGATGTCGTGTCGGGTGATCTGCTCCCAGCCGTTGTAGATCGTCGGCGTGTTCCAGCGTTTGAGACGGAGCAGGTCGGCGTGGGACAGGGGCATCGTGGAAGCTCCTCTCTGGGTATCGGGGCGAGCCGCAGAATACCAGGGCCCCTGCCGACCGTCCCCCACGGGGCTGAAATCCTCGGGCCGTGAAACCGGCCCGGCATCGAACTATCCTCGGGGTTTTTCCCGGGAGCCCCGCCATGCGTTTTGTCCCCCTCGCCGTCACTCTTCTCTCGGTCGTCGTCGGCGCTGGCGTCGCCGTGCCGTCGGCCCGCTTCTGGGGCGACGCGGCCCAGTCGCATCTGGTCGGCTGGTTCATGGGCTGCCTGATCGGCACGGCCCTCGGATCGATGGTCGACTGGACGTGGAGCCCGATCATCCAGAGGATGGTGGCGGGGTGGGGGAAGAGCCGCGGCAACGGCTGACCGATCATGGCGCCGGTCGTCGCGGCGATTGAATCCCGTTGTTTTCGGGGACTTTAGCCCTGTTCACCCAGGATTTGACTCTGGTTGACGAGCACGCATCATCCAAGATTTCTCGGCCTTGGATATGCCCATGGGCGTGGCAACGCGTGGAGCGACATGGTAGACCGAAAGAGCAACGCTCGGTGCCGGCATGGTCGCGCTGGACTCGATCTGTCTCCAGAATGAAGGTCTCCAGCATGGTCCGATTTTTCCGCGATGCTAGCCTTCCCTCCCGCCGATCCCGAGAGGTCACCCGGCAGCGGCGGAAGCGGAATCGGGAACTCAAGCTCGAGTCACTCGAACCGCGGCTGGCGCTGGCCGTGATGCCGGCCCTTCCCGACACCATCGCGCCGGTGGTCCACTCGGTGGTCGTGCCGGCGGCCGGCACTTACGGCAGCGACCGGGCCCTGACCTTCAAGGTCAACTTCAGCGAACCGGTGAAACTCGCTGGCGACCAGAGCGCCGTCACGCTCCCGGTCGAGGTCGGCAATGCGATGCGCGAGGCGCAGTACGTGTCGGGAAGCGGTACGAAGTCGCTCACCTTCCGACTGACCGTGAAGGCCAACGACGTCGACACCGACGGGATCCGCGTCGGCCGCATCAACTCCGCCGCTATCCGCGACTTCGACTTCAACAAGGCCAACGTCGCCCCGCAGATCCTCGACCGCGCCGGCAATCCTGCCAGCAACGCCATCCCCGCGATCGACAGCAGCCGGATCCGCATCGATGCCATCGGCCCCGTCGTCGCCTCCTACGGCGCCTTCGTCACCCGGGGGCAGCAGGTCTCCCTCAAAGTGACTTTCGATGGACCGGTCATCGTCAAGGGAAAGCCGACGGTGCCCGTGACCATCGGCGGGCAAAACCAGTCGCTCGCCTACACGGCCGGCTCGGGAACCCAGACGCTCACCTTCGCCGTCACGATTCGCAAGGGCGCGTCGGTGGCGAGCCCGGCGTTTCGCGGTGATAACGGCCTCGTTGGGGGAGTGATCCTGCTCCATGCAGCCGCAGATCTCAACGACAGCTTCGGGAATCGCGTCACCGCGATCGGCGGCGACTTCAGCAAGACCAGCTCCGCCGCGGGCAGCCGGGCCGTCGTCCTCGAGCCCCCCTCCGAGCAGGTGCAGCCCGCTCCCTTGGCCCTGCCGCCAGCGATCGCTCCGCCGGCGCTGTCCCGTTCACTGCCCCCGCCGATCGCCGCCGCGTCGCCGCCTGCACCACCGCCCCCCGTCGTGCGGTCGGCGGCGCCGTTCGTCCTGCCGGCCGCCGTCGATGGAATCGTCGAGTTGTCGGGGGACATCACCGGCAACGCGACGTTTCGCGCGGGCACCGTCTACGTGATCAAGGGCGAGGTGCACGTGCGGAAGTTCGTCACGCTGACCATCGAGGACGGCGTCGAGGTGCGGATCCGAAACGGCAAGGAAAACTTCACGACGATCACCTCGTGCGCCCTGATTTTTGACTCGGGGTCGTCGCTCGTGGCGAAGACCGTCACCTTCCAGGCCGCCGATGCTGCCAATCAGCCGGTGAAAGAGGCCGACAACGGCGGCGTCTTCTTCTGCGGGGGGACGCGAAAGGCCTCCAAGGACGACGTGTCGTCGATGGTCGTCGGACCGCGCGTGGGCTGGTCGTTCAACGCCACGAACATCGTTGCCAACTACCTGGGCCGGAAGGATCCGACGGAAGGTGATGGCGACGGAAGCCGGCTCGACGACATCGATGCGGTGTCGCTGATCGGGGTGATCGCCGACGAGTGGAACGTCCCGGCGGTGGAGATCAACCACTCGGGCGACGACGGCTTCGACCTGACGAACTCCGACATCGAGATGGAGCGTGTCACGGTCATCGACCCCGTCGAGGACGGGGTCAATCTCAGCTCGAGCTACCTGTCCATCACGCAGTCATTCATCGTGGACATGACGGATCGGGAGTTGCCGGATGACCGCGAGATCTTCGACTTCGAAGTCGACACCGGGCCGTCAATGCTCACGATCGTCCAGGGGGCCTCGGTCGATCTCCGTGGCTACTGGGACACGAGTCACGACGATCTCCGCATCTCCCTGAGGTCGCGCGACATGCCCGCGCCGTACCCGCCGTATGCGCGAAACCTGTACGCCTGGAAGGGCCGCCTCGAGAAGGGGCCGGCCGAGGTGTTCTCCAAGTCGAACCGGCCGTAGCCGGCGTCGATCCATTCATTTTTCTCCCGATTCCTTGGATCCAAGCAACGAGAAGAACGCCATGCGCTCCACGACGCTTTTTTCAATTTTCTCCCGCGTCTCCCGCCGCTCGCCGGCGGTGGCCCGCCGCGCTCGGAAAAGTCGACTCGCCGCCGCCGAGCGGCTCGAGGCCCGGATCAATCTCACCGCAACGATCGTCGATCTGGCGGCGCCGCGAGCCGCCTCGGGAGGGTATCCCGCCTACGACCAGCTTCCGATCCCGGCGGGCGCCACGCTCGTGGACGTGAGCGACTCGGGCCGCTACGTGCTCTTTTCGAGCACCGACACCAACGTCATTGCCGGCCAGCAGACGATCCCCTCGATCAACCCCGACCTCTTCTGGCTCGACACCGCCACGGGCCAGACGCGGCTCGTGACTCATCGGGCGGGCAGCCCGGTGCAGTCGGCCGGCTACGCGGGGCTCGAAGGCTCCAAGTACTTCCCGGGGTACGGACAGTGGCCGATGTTCGAGGCCCTTTCGGCGGATCTCAGCGGCGACGGCCGGAGCGTCGTCTTCGATTCGATCATCGCGGCAAACGAGTACGACGCGAGCGTGCCTGTGGAGAACGATCAGGCGACCTACCGCCCGGTGAAAAGGGACGCCACGACCGACACCTGGAAGAACTACCAGATGGGCACGGTCGACGTGTTCGTGTGGCGAGCCGATGGCGACGCCGCCAACAACATCGCGCTGGTCAGCCGCCTCAATGCCGAGGGCCAGCAGCAGGCTGTCGCGACAAACGCGCTGGTGCCAGGGCTGCCCGTACCGAAGCCCGGCCAGCCGATGGCGACCGGCGTGTTTGCCCAGGAATACCTCCCGGTGCTCCCGGATAACTTCCAGAATCTGGTCCAGCAGGACGCCCAGGAGTCGCTCTCCCTCAACAAGGGCATCTCCGAAGACGGCACGAGGGTGCTCTACGACAGCTGGGTACCGGCCGGCTGGATCGACGTCGTGAGGCCGGGCATCCTCGACCAAGACGCGATCAGCGTGAACGCGCAGGGCCAGGGCGCCGGCAGCGACTGGACACTCGACAGTTTCGTCGCCAGCACGACGGGCTTCGGCGGCGGACCGTGGGCGGCGAAGACCGTGACCGTCAACGTCGATGCGACGCAGGCGCTCGGCAACTACACCGGGCCGGCCATCGGCCAGGGCGCGTGGGCGGAGCCGTTCGAGCCGATGTTCAGCCAGATGAGCGGCGATGGAAAGCGGGTGGTCTACAGCACGCGGCGGACGTCCGCCGAAATCGTGACCGGCACCACCGATTCCGATTTCTCCCTCGATGTCTTCGCCAGCGACGTCGACTCGAGCACCAACCTCCTCGTCAGCCGGAAGTGGGATGATGCCACGAAGGCCGCAGGGTCGGCCCAGCCGAACTTGTTCGACGGGAGCGTGCGCCCCTTCGTCCGCAACTTCGTGGCGGAGTTGTGGGATTCCCAAAACCACTCGGTGAGCAACGACGGGAGAACGATCGCGTTCACGTCGTCGGCCGGCAACCTCGTGGAGGGCTGGAGTGACGTCACCGCCGATTTTTCCGAGCCGGTGATCGTCGGCGGGAGCAAGTGGACGGCGTTTCAGCCCCACCCGATCGACATCTACGGATTCCAGTTCACTTCGGCCTCTCCGACCGTCCCGACGGGGAAGGCCGTGCTCGTCAACTCCCCCGATGGCCTGGCCAACACGAACCGGATCGCCACCTTCGGCGGGATGTCGGCCGATGGCTCGTCATTCCTCTTCTCCACCGCCGCCAACAACTTCTACCTGCCTGGGTTCACGTCACCCTATCCCTTCACGCAGAACCTGCCGCAGGCACCGCTGCCGCTCAACTTCATCCTCGGAGGCTTCGACAACCTCTGGATGCGGAGGGTCGACTGGGCCGCCGGGGCCAAGGGTGTCACGACCCTCGTCTCGGTCGGCTTCAACGTCGATGCCGAGGGCAAGCCCGACATCAACGGCAAGCCCAACGCCGCTGGCAACAAGGCGACGCTCGGATCGGTCACCCCCGCCGGATCGCGCGATGTGCTCAACACGATCAGTCAGAGCGGCCGGTACGTGATGTTCTCGAGCAAGGCCAACAACCTCGTCCAGGGGATCTCCGACCGGAGCTTCAAGGGGGGCGTGTTCATCCGCGACACGGTGGCCAACCGCACAACACTGCTCACCACCACCGCCACCGGCAACGTTCCCTCGGCGGGCCTGTTCGTGAACTCGGCGATCGCGTCCGACGACAAGACCTCCCGATTTGCCTCCTACGTGGACGGCACGGGGGCCAGCGACATGCAGACCCGGTTCCGCACCGAGGACGTGGCACCGGGGCCAACGAGCCACGTCTACCGCATCGATTATCCGGCCGTCTCGAACGCGGCGTCGGCCACCAACCCGGCGATCTTCACGGTCGCCAGCGCGGACTTCAAAACGGATGTGAACACGCGGCCGGTTCTCGAGTTCCGTGATCAGATCCCGCTGATCACCCCCAGCGTGAAGACCTCGCCCGGCCAGCTCCTGCCGAACTACGCCGGCGAATGGCGGACGGCGACGGGCGACATCAACGCCGACGGCGTCGTCGATTACGTCTACGGGGCCGGCCCTGGAGGGCGGGACACCGTGGTCGTGGTCGATGGAAGAACCAACTCGGTGATCTGGCAGGCGGCGGCGATGTTCAAGCTCGTCCCCGGCGCCACGGGGGTGGCCGCCCGGCCCGGCGTGTTTGTCGCCACCGCCGACGTCAACAGCGACGGCTTCGCCGACGTGATCGTCGGCTCGGCCGGTGCGCGGCCGAGCGAGGTGAAGATCTACGAGGGGCGTCGGGGCACGCTCCTCCGCACGCTTGCGCCGTTCGGTGCCGCGGCGCGGGTCGGGGTGCGCGTGGCCGGCGGCGACGTCGATGCCGACGGGTACGGCGATGTGGTGGCGGGCGCCGGCCCTGGCGGAGGGGGCAAGGTCGCGGTCTACAGCGGCCGGCTCCTGATCGCCGAGAAGGGGACGCTGCCGCCCCAGAATGCCCTGCTCACGTCATTTGCCGCCAAGGGTGGAACGGGCGTGTTCGTGGCCGCGGCCGACATGAATCGCGACGGCAATGCCGAGCTGATCATCGGCTTCGACAAGGCCCGGACCGTGAGCATCTACGACGGCCTCAAGGGCACGCTCATCTCCAAGAAGGATCTCGGCATTGCCTTTCGGACCGGCGTCCGCGTGGCGGCCCGGGCAGGCCAAGTGATGGTCGCGTCCGCGGACGGGGTCAGTCCGACGATCCAGCTCTTCGCGTACGCCGCTGCCGAAGGGGGCGGTGAAGGCGTCTGGACGCTCCGCTCGAACCTTGCCAATGAGAAGATCAGCGGGTTCACCAAGTCCAACACCCGCGGGCTCTACGTCGGTTGATCGTCGCGATGTCCCCCGGTAGGGCCCCCCATGGCGACGCCCTCGTCTCCCGCCAAGCCATGGCCGCAGCCATCAATACGGCAGTGACCGAACCGTATTGACGGCCAGACTCGTGAGCATGAAAACGACGATCAGGGCCCGCAACAACTCCCGCTCCACAACAAGCCATGCAACCACCGGTCACCTACACCCGCCTGTTTTCAGACGAAGCCGGCGAGTCGCACCTCGAAACGGCGACCATGACGGTGGCGCCCGAGCAGTTCGCCCCGCCTGCTCCCCCCCTCGATGTGTCCCCGACGGCCCGGGCCACGGAGTGGAGACTCCTCCGCTTCGCG
>JBIIQL010000631.1:0-2536 GCA_044342095.1 Pirellulales bacterium | reverse complement strand
GCCGAGCTCCCGTTCCCCGCCGGCTGGATCCCCCCCTACAACACCCTCGTCGTCGCCGCCGGGGTGGCGTCGGTCGGTTTCGCGGCCGGCGTCGTCGGCTGCTTCGCCGTCCTCCGCCGCCGCGCCCTCGCCGGCGACGCAGCGGCCCATGCGACGCTCCTCGGGGTCGGCCTCGCCTTCCTCCTTGGCGGCGGACGACGCGACCTCCCGCTCCTCCTCGGCGGGGCGCTGTCGACGGCGATCGCGGCGCTGGCGGGCCTGGTGCTCATCGGCCGCTGGACGCGGACGCGCGAGGATGCCGCCACGGCGATCGTCCTCGGGGTGTCGTTCGGCGCCGGGATCACGCTCCTCTCGGGCATCTCCGCCCGCGGTATCCCCGGGAGCGCCGGGCTCGAGCAATTCCTCCTCGGCCACACGGCCGGACTGACGGCCGCCGACGCCATGATCCTCGGTGCCCTGTCGCTCCTCGCGGTCGCCCTCGTGACGTTGTTTCTCAAGGAATCGACCCTCGTGGCCTTCGATCCCTTGTTCGCCGCGGCCAGTGGCTGGCCGGTGACGCTCATCGATTACGCGCTGGTGGTGCTCGTGGCCGTGATGGTCGTCGTCGGTCTGCCGGCGGCCGGGGCGGTGCTCGTCACGGCGTTGGTCGTGATTCCGCCGGTGACGGCGCGGCAATGGACCGACCGCGTCGGGGTGATGCTCCCGCTGGCCGGCTTGTTCGGCCTCGTCGCGGCGCTCACCGGCGTGGCCGTCAGCAGCGCCGTGCCACGGATGCCGACCGGGCCGCTGGTCGTGATCGCCGCCTCCCTGCTCCTGGCGATCTCGCTCCTCCTCGCCCCGCGGCGTGGCGGGCTCGCACGCTGGCTCCAAGCCCGGCGAACGGCGGCGGCGTGGGCCGAGGGGCGGCTGCTCGAGGTTGCCCTGCGCCTCGAAGGGGAGGGGCCATTCACCCGCGAGCAGCTCCTTGCCAGGGCGCCGGGTGCTGCGGTCGACAAGGCCTTCAAACGTCTCGTCCGCGCCGCGGCGTTGGAGCCGGTGGTGACACGCTCCGGAACGCACGCCTGGCGCCTCGCGGTGTGGGGGAGGGAGCTTGCCGCCGAGCGAACGCGGCGGCTGGCGGCCTGGACGGAGGTGCTCGAGGCGGCGCGGGAGGATGCCCGCGGGCATCTCACGATCGATATCCCGTCGCCGGAGGCGATCCTCGGCGCAGCGCGGATGAAGGCGATCCGCGAGGCGGCAAGCGTCGCCCGCAGCGCCGCCAGCCAGTCCTGGACCGGGAGCGAAACGCTGCCATGATCGAGGTCGACAACACTCACCTTTGGATGCACTTCTGGGCGATCGCCACGGCGGCCACCGTATCGGCTGCCTGCGCGCTGGTCGGCTCGTTTCTCGTCGTCCGACGGTTGAGCCTGATCGGCGACGCGATCAGCCATGCGGTGCTCCCTGGCATCGTCCTGGCCGTGCTCGCCGGGGGCCGGCCGGGCGGGGCGGGGGTGTTTCTCGGGGCCGTGATAGCGGCGCTGGTGACGGTGTGGCTCACGAATCTCCTCGGCACCCATGCCGGGCTCGCCGAGGATGCCGGCGCCGGCGTCGCCTTCACGACCCTGTTCGCGATCGGCGTGGTGCTCGTCTCGGCCCTGGCGTCGCAGGTCGACATCGATCCGGGCTGTGTCCTCTACGGGATTCTCGAGCTCGTCCCCTTCGACACGGTACCGCTGTTCGGGCTCGAGGTGCCGCGGGCGCTTGTGGCGGCGGCGACCGTCCTGATCGTCCTCGTCGTCGCGGCGGCCCTGTTCTGGAAGGAACTCGTCTTCACCGCCTTCGATCCGGCGGCGGCCCGCGCCGCGGGGCTGCCGATCGGTCTCGTCTCCGCCGGACTCCTCGTCGCCACGAGCCTGGCAACGGTGGCGAGCTTCGAGGCGGTCGGCGCGATCCTCGTCGTGGCGATGCTCGCCGTGCCCGCCGCTGCGGCCGAACTGCTCGTCCGCCGCTTCCACCTCATGCTCGGCGTCGCAGTGGGCCTCGGCGTGGCCGGGAGCATCGTCGGCTATCTCGCCGCCTGGCAGTTCAACACCAACGCCGCCGGGATGATCGCCGTCGTCCTCGGGATCGAGTATCTCGCGGCGGCGCTGTTGGCGCCGGGGGACGGGGTCGTGGCGCGGCTGGTGAGCCGCGAGTTGCTTCGCTGGCGCGTGGCCTGCGAAGACCGGCTCGCGAGCTTGTGGCGTGCGGAGGAGGGGGATGCCGCGGCCCTCGCGCCACGGACGCTCCTCGATCGGCTGGCGCAGGCCCGTCTCGTGGTCGGAGGGAGGATCGGCCGCGGTGCCGCCGGGGGGCTCACGGATCTCGGGCGCGAGGAAGCGCGGGTGATCGTCCGCTCCCACCGCCTCTGGGAGGCGTGGCTGGGGCGTCATGTCGCCCTCCCGCTGGATCATCTCCATCCGCCGGCGGAATGGATCGAGCACCATCTCGGAGCCGAGGTCCGCGGGCGGATCGCCGCCGATCTCGACGGGGGCGAAGGCGACCCGCACGGTCG
>JBIIQL010000630.1:0-2537 GCA_044342095.1 Pirellulales bacterium | reverse complement strand
GTGGCGGTGGCGGTGTTGACGCCGAGGGCGAGGGCGCCGGCTTCGACGAGGACGTTCGAGGCCGGATTGGCGGTCACCGTCGGGGGAGTGGGGGGGATCGATGGGTCCGTCATCCCGAGGATGGTGAATGCCACCGAGGCATTCGTCGAGGCACCGAGATCATCGATCACGCGCACGATGAACGAATCGTCAACGATTTCGCCCGTCGATAGCGCATCGGTGGCGGGAAGCGTGTCGTTGAGAAAATAGCTGACGGAGTCGCTCGTGACATTGAGCGAAGCCGTACCGTAGATGCCGGCGCGGGTGTAGACCACACCACCGTCCACGCTGACCCAGCCATTGGAAACCAGCCAGGCGTCGTCATAGGTGACCGTCGGGCTGTCGATGTCTGACTTCGTCAACAGCACGGTCGCAGAGTTCGTCCCCGCCGCCGCCGAGGTCCCCTCGGTGAGATCGTTCGAGGGCGCGCCGACTTCGACCCTCGGAGCGTCGTTGACGGGGAGAATCGACACCGACTGGACGCTCGTCCGAGAAGGCAGCACCACGCCACTGCCGCTGGCAATTCGGGCAATCGTCCACGAGAACTGACGCGGCTGCGCATCGGGGCTCGAATCAGTGGAGTCGTACTGCACCTTCCGGAGAAGATTTTCAAAAGCGGAGAATGACGCTTGGCCGGTCGCGGCTGTGGTGAATGAGAAGGCGCCAGCGGGCGTCACCGAGGCGGTGAACTTGTTGGATGCCTCATCGGTAGTCGACAGCCAGAAATCGATTGCGGGCGTCGATTCGGAGGGGACGAACACCCCTGCGGCGAGTGACGAATCCGTCGTGCCAGCAGCGTTGCCCTTGGCTCCCTGGACCCGGATCCGGTCGGTGATGAGGGCGGCGGGTATCGTCAGCACGACGCTCGTGATCGTCTCGGGCGAGTTGGAACCGCTGCCTGTGTTGCGGCGAAGCGAGATTGCCGGCTGGAGGGCAACGGGTGATCCCTTCTCCGTGTAGCTGACCGACGGGGTCGTGTCGCCGAACGTCTGGAAATCAGCCTTGCCGATGACCCGGAAGACCAGTTCCTTCATCGCCGTTTGCGGTCTACCTGCCGAGCGGCGGTTGGCGACACCCGTGTCGATCACCCGAACGGTGAACGTGTCTTCCGCCACTTCCCCTTCGTCAAGCCTGTCAACGGCCGGCAGGGTGTCGTCGATCTCGTAGACGACCTTGTCGGTGGCGACGGTGAGGATCGCAGCGCCGTAGGTACCCTTCGCGGTGTAGGTCAGCCCGCCGTCGAGCGTGGCCCAACCGTTGCCCTGCATCCAAGTCGTGTCATAGCGCACGGCACTGCTGTCGACGTCCGACTTCTCGAGCGTCACCGTGGACGAAGCCACGCCGCTCTCGCCATTGCCCGCCTCGACGAGGTCGGAAGGAGCACCGCGATCGTCAAGGACGGGGGCGTTGTTCACCGGGGTGATCGTGACGGTCCCGCCGACCGTTCTCGTGGGAAGTGCAGCCCCGCTCGACGTGACGATGCTCGCGATGCTCCACGTGAACATTCGGCCGGTCGTCACGGGGAGTTCGGCGGTGTTGTCGTAACGGACGCTCTGAATGAGATTTTGGAAGGCCTTGAAGGAAGCCGCGCCGATCGTGCCTGGCGCGGTGAAAGTGATCGAACCGGCGGGGGTCATCGAGGCACTGAAACGGACGGCGTCGCCGTTGCCGTTCCGGATCCAGAAATCGGACTTGGTGACGGCGACGGGCACCGCGAGTCCTTCGGCAAGCGGCGAGGCGGTCTTGCCGGCGGCATCGGTCGTGGCCTCCGGCACCCAGATCCGGTCGGCGGACGATGCCGAGGGGATCGCGAGCGTGACGCTCGTGATCGTGTTGGGCGCGGCCTGGCCTTGGCCAGAGTTCCGCTTGAGCGTGAGGTTCGGCTGGAGGGGGATGGCTTCGCTCCCCTCGTCGTATCGGACCGACCTGGCGATGCCCCCAATCGTGTTGAACTCGACGGGAATCGACTGGCCATTGACGGTGAGGGTGCCGCGATCGTTCTCGCCCTTCAGGCGAGCGTTCTCCGTGGCCGAGGGGGATACTCCGCGGACGAGCGCGGAGAAGTACTCTCCTTCGTCCCCGGGGGAATCGACGCCGTGGTTGAGCAAGGTGTCGAGGTGGTGGCCGATCTCCTCGAACACGACCGACCGGACGACCTGTGGGGAAGCCGAGAGGATGTCGGAGCGGAGATAGATCGTCGGCCCACCGGGAGCGGTGGCGGAGTAGGCACCGCCATGGTCGCCCAAAGCCGTGGGATCGAGGAGGCGGAAAGTGACACCGAGGGCCGATGTCCCGGCGAGGAGGCGCTGTTCGAGCGAGGCAACCTGCTGGCCGAACCCGGTGTGATCGGTTCCTGCGGGGGCAAAGGCCCGGTGGATGATCGTGTTGATGCCCGGCACACTTCCGAGCAGCAGCGCAGGATCGTCACCGATCGCCGTTGTCAGATCGGCGGGGAGAAGTTCCTTCGCGTTGACGAAGGTCACCTCGGCAGGAATCGA
>JBIIQL010000629.1:0-2538 GCA_044342095.1 Pirellulales bacterium | reverse complement strand
GGCCGGAGGCGCATGGCGACGCCGCCCTCGAGCGCCTCGCCGCCGCGATCCGCGACCCCAACTTCCGGATCTTTGCCGAGCGCGGCGAGATCCACCTCGTCGGCCGCGATCTTCATCTTGCCTCGTCCGATCCGTTCGAGGTGTTTGCGGCGCTCGCGGCGGCCGGCCGTGACGACGTCGATCCCTCCCACGCCTTCTACCTCGGCTACGAGATGGCCAAGGCCGTCACGGCACTCTCTCTCGACAAAGACTACCGCCAGGATCAGGCCCTCGACTGGGGACATCTGACGCGCCCCGAGATCGCCCACGGCCCGTCGCGGGCCGCAGCCCGCGTCGTCGGCGCCACCGATCCGGCCGTGGTGGGCGATCTCCCGAATCGCGACAAGCTTTCGGCGGAGGAGTCGCCATGAGCCTTTTCCTGCCGCTTCGCCTCTCCGGCTGTCGGGCGACCCCCTCCGGTGCGATCGTCGCCGAGTTGCCGTCCGAGGTCACCGCCGCCGAGATCTTCGCGGCGCTTGCCGCGGCGCCGCACCGAATCTTCCTCGACAGCGCCATCCTCGACGGCGAGGCCGTCGACGGAGCGAACTCTTCGGCACCGCGGCTGGGGCGTTTTTCGTTCGTGGCCTGCGATCCGGTCCATTCACTCGTCGTCACGGCCCCGGAGCCGTGGAGCACCGCGGCCGCAGCCACGGCGGTGCGCGAGGCCTTCGACGGCCTCCGTGGCCTCCTCGCCGACCTGGCCACGCCGACGATTCCCGGCCTGCCTCCCTTTCAAGGGGGAATCGCGGGACTTGTCGGTTACGAAGCAGGACTCGCCCTCCTCGACGTCGCGCCGCCGCCTCAAGCCGACATTCCGGTGCCGCTCCTTTCGCTCCATCTCTACGACGTCGTCTTCGCCTTCGATCACGACGCCCGGCAGGGGTGGGTGATCTCGCAGGGAATCCCGGCGAAGGGGCCGGTGGCCCGCGGCGCCCGAGCCGCCGACCGCATCGATGCAATCCTGGCGCGGCTCGACGATTCGCGCCGGCCGCCACGAGCGCCTCTCCCGCCGGGCCCGCTCCACGACGGCGGCGGCCATCCCCTCCCCGGTCATGCCGGGGTCGGATCGACCCACACCCCGGAGGGCTACCGGGACATGGTCGAGCGGGGGATCGAGTTCGTCCGCGCCGGCGACATCTTTCAGGTCAACCTCGCGCAGCGTCTCGCCGTAGCCGGCGAGATCGACCCGACGCTCCTCCACCTCCGCGCCCGGGAGATCAATCCGGCGCCGTTCGCGGCGAGCTTCGACGCCGGGCCGGTGCGGATCACGAGCATGTCGCCGGAGCGGTTGCTGTCGGTGTCGCGCCGGGTAGCCCGGATGCATCCGATCAAGGGCACGCGCCGGGTGATCGCGAGCCCCGAGGCCGACCTGTTCGCCGGCGACGATCTCGAGGAGAGCGCCAAAGACCGGGCCGAAAACGTGATGATCGTCGATCTGGTGCGCAACGACCTCTCGCGCGTCTGCACCCCCGAGAGCGTCCGCGTCGAGGCGCTCTGCCGCCGCGAGCGCTATGCGACCGTCCAGCATCTCGTCTCGATCGTCACCGGCCGGCTCCGCCCTCGCTTCGGCCCCCTCGATGCCCTCCTCGCTGCCCTCCCCGGCGGGAGCGTGACCGGCGCCCCGAAACACCGGGCCTGCGAGATCATCTCCGCCGTCGAACCGGTGGCCCGCGGCGCTTACTGCGGATCGATCGGCTATCTGGGCCTCGACTCGAGCGCCGACTTTAATCTCCTCATTCGCACGTTGGTGGCCGGCAACGGGCGGACGACGTTCTCCGCCGGCGGCGGAATCACGGCGTCGAGCCTCCCCGACGCCGAACATGCCGAGAGCCTCCACAAGGCGGAGGGAATGTTGCGTGTGCTCTCCTCCCTCGACCGCGATGCCGTCGGCGGAGGCGACCGATGATCGTCGTCCTCGACAACCGCGACAGCTTCGTCTTCAACCTCGCGCGCTACTTCCATCGCCTCGGTTGCCCGGCGCTCGTCCTCCCCAGCCATGCCGTCTCGGTCGCCGATCTCGAGCGCCTCGGCCCCCAGGGGATCGTCATCTCGCCCGGTCCCTGCACGCCGCTCGAGGCGGGATGTTCGCTTGCGGCGGTGCAGGCCTTTCGCGGGCGGGTGCCGATCCTGGGCGTGTGCCTCGGCCATCAGGCGATCGGCCACGCCCTCGGCGGGCGGATCGTTCGCGCCCGCGAGCCGGTTCACGGACGGACGAGCCGGATGCACCATGACGGCGTGAATCTCTTTGCAGGCATCCCCACCCCCTTTCGGGCGGCCCGCTATCACTCGCTCGTCATCGATCGCGAGTCGCTGCCAGAGTGCCTCGCGATCACGGCGGTCGATGACGAGGGGACGATCATGGCCGTCGAGGATCGGGCCGGCGGTCTCTATGGCGTCCAGTTTCATCCCGAATCGATCCTCACCGAGTTCGGCTTCGAGATCCTTGCGAACTTCCTCGACCTCTCCGGCATCCCGCGCGACCGTGTCCTGCCGGAGAGT
>JBIIQL010000628.1:0-2540 GCA_044342095.1 Pirellulales bacterium | reverse complement strand
TCATCCCCCCCGGGACGTGGAATCATGTCGTCCTCGTCCGCCGCGGTGAGGAGGCGACCGTGTGGCTCAATGGCGCGGAGGAGCCGGAGTTCGACGGCACACTTGAGGTGACGGCGGCCGACTCGCGGGAGTTTTTTCTCGGGAGCCGCAGCGACGATTTCGCGCCGCTCGCCGGACGGCTCGCGGAGGTCGCGATCTTCGACCGGGCGCTGGAAGCGCATGAAGCCGCGGCGCTGTTCGCGGCCAGCGGGCAGACAGTCGGTGAGCCGGTGCCGACGCCGGTGGCAGACGACGGCCCGCGGAGCCCGGAGGAAACGCGTCTGGGGATTCACGTGCCGCCGGGATACCGGGTCGAACTCGTCGCCAGCGAGCCGGAGGTCCTCGATCCGGTCGCCTTCGACTGGGACTCGCAGGGGCGGCTGTGGGTGGTGGAGATGGCCGACTATCCCTCTGGCATGGATGGCAACGGTGCTCCCGGCGGCCGCGTCCGACGCCTCGAGGACAGCGACGGCGATGGCCGGTTCGAGACGTCGAATCTGTTTGCCGAGGGACTGTCCTTTCCCAACGGCATCGCCGTGTGGCGCGATGGCGTCATCGTCACCGCGGCCCCGCAGATCCTCTTTCTCGCCGATGACGATGGCGACGGCGTGTGCGATCGCCGCGAGGTCCTCATCGATGGCTTCATGGAGGGAAACCAGCAACTCCGCGTCAACGGCCTCCGTCTCGGCCTCGACGGCCTGCTGTGGTGTGCCAGCGGCGGCCATCACCCCGGCCACGGCACCGACACGGTGATCACCTCGCAGCGAAACGGCAGGCAATACACCCTCGGCAGCCACGACTTTCGCTTTCATCCCGATTCGGGGGCCGTATGGATTGAGTCGGGGCCGTCGCAATTCGGCCGCAACCGCGACCCTTTCGGCCACTGGTTCGGCACGCAAAACGCTAATCCGCTCTGGCAGTGGGTGATCCCTGAAGCTGCCGCGGCCCGCAATCGGTTCGTCGCCCCGGAGCAGACGATCCGGCACGTCGTCGGCGCCAACAGCCCCCCGGTGCGCCCGGCGAGCACGCCGGAGAAGCGGTTTCATTCGTTCGAGCAGTCGGGGCGCTACACGTCGGCCTGCGGGAGCACGATCGACGGCAACGGGACGCTCTTTGACGCGGGGCCTGGCACGCTCCATGCCTTCACCTGCGAGCCGTTCCACAACCTCGTCCAGCACAACGAGCTCGTCGACGACGGTGCGAGCTTTTCGGCCCGCTGGCCTGAGGAAGAGGGGCCGACCGATTTCTTTGCCAGCGACGACCGCTGGTGCCGCCCGGTGATGTCGCGAATCGGTCCCGACGGTGCGCTCTATGTCGCCGACATGTACAGGGCCATGATCGAGCATCCCGACTGGCTGCCCCCCGAGGGGCGCGCGGAGATGCTGCCGAAATACCGGCTCGGTGACGACCGCGGCCGGATCTGGCGCGTCGTTCGCGCGAGCGCTCCCCCTGCCCGGTTTCCCGCGGCCGTGGTCGCGGCGGAAACGCCCGCGGATCTCGTCGCGCTCGTGGAAAGCGGCAACAGTTGGCAGCGCGATCAAGCCATGCGTCGCATCCTCCACGAGTCGGACGCGGCATTTCAAAACGCGGCCGCGGCGCTGCTCGTCGACGTCGTGCGCACCTCGCCCAGACCAGAGTCACGCGTGCAGGCGATCGCGACACTCGTGCGGATGGACAGGTTCCCGGCAGATCTCTTCCTTTTGGCGCTTGCCGACCCGCATAGCCGAGTTCGCGAGGTGGCGGTGACGTTCGCGGGAGAAAGTCTGTCGCCGGAGGTGCGCCGCAAGGTCTGCTCGCTTGCCACCGACCCCGATGCGAAGGTCCGCCTCCAGGTGGCACTCCGCTGTGGCGATTGGCCCGAAGGGGAAGCTGGCGCGGCACTCGCGGCGATCGCGATCAGCGACCATGCCGATCCGCTCTTCCGCTCGGCGGTGATGACGTCGGCGCTTGCGCACGCCGAACCTCTTTCGAGGGCCATCGCTGCGGCTGCGCCGGAGGTGGCCGCGGTCTATCGGGAGTCGATTCTCCGCATGGCCGTCGGCCAGGGGCGACCCGCTACCGTCACGGCGCTCCTCGACGGCGCGCTTGCGGCTGAGCCGGCGACCCGCATGGGCACGCTCGACGCATTGCTTGCCGACATGCAGCGGGTGGGCGTCGATCCGTGGGGGACGAACGTCGCTGCGGCGACGCTCGCCGGGCTCGATCGCGAGCTCGAGCGGGCTGCGACGCAGGCCTCCGAGCCCGCGGAGCCGCCGGAGATCCGATTGGCCGCCGCGCGACTTCTTTCCCGCACCGGGAAGACGCGCGACCGCGTCGTCGCGCTCCTCGCTGGTTGGCTCGTGCCCCGAGTCGACCCCGACGTTCAGGCAGAGGCGATTGCGTCCCTTGCCCGCTCGGGGGCGGCCGGAGTGCCAGTGGCGTTTGCGGAGGCCTGGCCTGGCTTGGGGCCGGCCTCGCGGACCCTCGCCGTCGACGCCTGGCTCTCGAGGCCCGAGTGGATG
>JBIIQL010000626.1:0-2541 GCA_044342095.1 Pirellulales bacterium | reverse complement strand
CTGGCTCCCCTTCCGGGTCGGCCGCAGCGGCGGGCCCGGCATTCCCTTCCTCCATCGACTGCCGTTCACGCCACGGCTTTCCGGCCTCGTAGCTGGCGAGTTCATTCTTGAGTTGGTCGCGGACCTCGGAGGCCTCGTCGCTACCCTCGACCGCCTGGCGGCTGTACTTCCGCGCCTCATCGAAATCCCCCGCCTCGGCATGCGCTGCGGCGAGCGTGCTGATGACGTGCGGTTGCTTCCATTCGGTGAGCTCGCAGGCCTTCTGGGCGATCCCGATGGCGCGCTTCCCATCGCGGACGGCATCGTCAGGACTCGTCGACAGCACCCAGGCGAGATTGTTGAGAACCGTGTCGTTGTCCGGCTGCAGTTCCATCGCCTTCTCGAGATCGGCGATGGCCGCCGGGTGATCGCCGACGGAGATGGCCGCATCCCCCCGTCCACGGCGGGCGAGGAACTGCTCCGGATCGATCTCCAGGGCCCGGCTGAAGCGGCGCATCGCTTCGCGTGGCTCCTTGGCAGCGAGATAGAGGAACCCCAACTGCCCGACGACGACCGCATCGTTGGGATTCTGACGGACAAGGCGGCGAAAATCGGCGATAGCGGCGGGGTAGTCTCCCTTGTCCGCCGCGAGCAGCCCACGGAGTTCGAGGGTTGCCGGGTGATCGGGGTTGCGCTCGAGGACCCATTCGATGTCCTCGAGGGCCTCGTCGGTGTCGCCGGCCTGCTGGTGCAACCTGGCCCGCAGCACCCGGGGCTCGACGGCTTCCGGCACCGCGGCGATCGCCCGATCGAGGTCGGCCAGCGCCCGTTCGAAGTTCCCCTGCGACGCGAACACCCGCCCACGCTGGAAAAGAATGTCGGCGGAGTCGGGGGCGATTTCGAGGGCGTCATCGAAGTTCTTCAGGGCGTCGTCGGTACGCTTGGCCATGAGCAACGACAGCCCGCGCATCTCGCGGGTTCGGACGTCGTCGGGATCTTCCTCGATCGCCACATCGAGATCCGCCAGGGCCCCGTCCTGATCCCCTTCCATCATGAGAAACAAGCCGCGGGTGCGACGGACGTCGACGTCGCGGGGGGCAAGTTCGACGGCCTTGTCGTATTCCGCCCGACGCGTCTGGGGATCCTCCTCGGAGAGATTGCCGAGGACGACGTGCGCCTGGGCCGTCTGCGAGGGATCTTCGCCGTCGAGTTCGACTGCCTTGCGGGCGGCGGCCAGGGCACGCTGACGGTCGCCACCCGGGAGGGCCTCGAGACGGGCGATCATCACCTGCGCGGCGGCGAGTTTGTCGTCCCGCTGCACCACCTCGCCGAGATCCCGCAGGGCGTAGGCCCGCATCCGCTCCCATTGCTGCTGCGCCCCCGGAGCGCCGGCGAACAACGCCTCGGTGAGCATCGATGCCCGGTCGACGAGCGTGCCGGTATAGAGATCGTTGGCGAAACCCCGCGACGACTCGTCGAGACCTTTACGGAGCGCGGAGCGGACGAGCCCGAGCACCTTTTCGAAGTCGTCGAGCGAGCGGGCGGCCAGCTTGGCGTCGACGGCGGCGTCGAGGTCTTCCTGCCCGGGCGCTTCGGCTGGGCTGCTCTCCGCGGCCGGTTCCTGGGCGTACAACGGGAGGACCGCGGCCGGGGAGAGGGTGATCGATGCTCCGGCCAGGAGCCCCATCCCATGGAGGAGGAGATCCGAGCGCCGCGGCGAGGCCTGCGGGCGATGGCGGGAACGCTGGGAAAGGTTCATCGAGTCGAATCCTCGAGGGGACCGGAGGGGGCCGGAATCGGCATCACCACACGAACAGTATGCGATGGGCGTGGCCCCCGAGGCCAGACGGATCGCCGAAGGGGGGCGACGGACCGACGGCACCGCGGGCCCGGGGGCATTTTCACAGCGGGGCCGGGAGGTCACGGCGACAGAAGATCACGCCGCCGACGACGTAGGCCACACAGCCGAGGCCGAGGAGGATGCCGTCATAGGCGAGGAGATTCCCCCAGCTCACCGCGGCATCCCCGACGAGCCGCTGCGGTTCGTAGGCATTGAGAAACGAGAGGTAGCCCACCCAGCCGAACGTTCCGCTCATCCGCCCGACAAGTTTGGCCAGCAGGGAGAAGACGTAGAAGCCGCACATCGAGCCGATCGTCCGCCACCGGTAACTGTCGGCCGCCGACACACAGGCCGAGATCCCGGCGAGACAGACCATCAGCCCGAAGACGTTGGCCACGGGGAGGAGAAACCGCTGGGGCTCGACCTTCCCGGCCCACGGCCCGAAGGCCACAGCGCCGCACACCGACAGCGCCAGCACGCCACAGAGACAGGCCGCGGCCGAGGTCGTGGCCAAAGCCTGTGTCACCCACACCGCCCGGCGCCGCACCGGCTGGGCGAGGAGCATCTCCATCGTCCCCCGTTCGAGCTGCCCCGACACGGCGTCGCTGCCGCGCGTGATACCCCAGACGGTCGCCGCCAGGACCACGACCGGATCGACGAACGCCAGCGCCACCCGGCCGGCGTGGGTCGCCACATCGGAGAAGGGAACACCCGACAGCCGC
>JBIIQL010000625.1:0-2545 GCA_044342095.1 Pirellulales bacterium | reverse complement strand
GGTGGCCCGCGGGCGACGGGGGAATGCGACGGCCCGCGCGAGATGCACGTCGTCCTCCTCGACAACGGCCGTGCGGCGATCCTCGCCGATCCCGAACAGCGAGACAGCCTCCAGTGCATCCGCTGCGGAGCCTGCCTCAACGTCTGTCCGATCTTCAAGAACGTCGGCGGCTTCACCTACGGCACCACCTACCAGGGGCCGATCGGCTCGGTGATCACCCCCCATCTCCGCGGCCTCGGCGACTGGAATCACCTCTCCCAGGCCAGTTCGCTCTGCGGTGCCTGCACCGACGCCTGTCCGGTGCGGATCGACATCCACCACCATCTCCTCCACAACCGGCGCAACGCCGTCCGGGCCGTGCCCAACCGTCTGGAGCGGATGGGACACCGGGCGTTCGCCGCCGTCGCGGCCCGGCCGTGGCTGTTCGCCACCGGAGGCGCGCTGTTCCGCCGCTCGCTCTGGTTGCTCAAGAAACTCCGGCTGCCGCTCCTCCGCGACTGGATCGCCAGTCGCGATCTGCCGCGGGCTCCGGCGCAGAGCTTCCGCGACCAGTGGCGCCACCGCGCCGCTCCGGCCGTGGCCCGCAGTCGGCCGAGCGCCAGCGGGGGTGTCCGATGAACGCCCGCGACGCGATCCTCGCTCGGGTCCGGGAAGCGCTCTCCGTCCCCGGTCCCGGTCCTCATCAGCGCGCCGGGGAGATGGCCGGCCACGGCGCCGCCCCGCATCCGGCGCCACCCCCACTCGGTAGTCTTCCGGTGCTTGCGCTCGAGGCCGCGCGCCCCTGGCTCCCCGACGGCGGCGCTACGCCGGAAGAACGTCTGTCCCTGCTCGCCGACAACCTCGGCAAGCTCAAGGCCGTGTTCCACCATGTGCCGACGATCCACGCCGCGCAGGATCTCCTCTTCTCGATCGCTCGCGAGCGCGACTGGAAGCGCGTCGCCTGGCACGGCCATCCACTCGTCGAGCCGATCCTTGCCGGCCTCCCCTGCGCGACGCACCGCGTCGACGCCGCGGCCGGCATGGTGGCCGATCTCGCCACTGACTCCAGCGCCCGCAAGGATGCGCTCGAAGCCTGCGATGCCGGCATCACCGGATGCGAGGCCCTCGTCGCCCAGACCGGCTCGATCCTCGTCTCGAGTGCCACCTGCGGAGGCAGGGCGCTGTCGGTGCTGCCGCCGGTCCATGTCGTCGTCGCCACGCCCGACCAGATCGCGGCGACCCTCGCCGACACCTTCGACCTCCTTCGTGAGCGGCACGGGAAATCTCTCCCGAGCATGCTCTCCTTCATCACCGGCCCGAGTCGCACCGGTGACATCGAGCGGATCCTCGTCCTCGGCGCTCACGGGCCGAAGGAACTGTTCGTGATCCTCGTCGGCTGACGGCCGCGGGGGGATGCGGGCCCGGGGCCTGATTTCCCCCTTGAACACCGGCCCAGGTCCGGGTACTTCCCATCCGGGTCTGGGTGGGCGCGACGGATTTTCTCTCCAACCGCGAACCGTCCCGCCACGCCACGCGTAGAATTAGCCGGACGTCGCGGGGCCGAGAGGTGGCCGCGACGCCCACTCGAGACAGGAGATGGTTGGTGGCCGCGTCTTTTTCAGGACGCGGCCGCGGCAAGGAGAAGGTGGATTCCGATGACCCCGCGACGATCCAACCCGGGCTTGTGGCTCTCCTTCGGGATGAGTCTGCGCCCGGTCGGTCGATCGCAGGGAAGCCGGCTCCATCGTCGTGCCGGGCTGAATCGTGGTCCCCTGCGGCTTCTGGCTGCGGGCGCCCGGTCGCGGCTCGCCCTTGCTGCGGCTCTGGTCGTCGCCTCCCTCCTGTCCCCGGGTGCCAGCGGTGCCTGCGCCGGGTGTTGTGACGACGGTTCCCCGACCGTCGCTGCGCCCCTGGCTGCGGGCATCGCCCCCGTTCACGTCGAGGCTCCCCACGGCTGCTGCCACCTTCCCGGTGGTGACACAGCGGCCGCGGTCGAGTCGTGCTGCTCGAGCGCCGATCCCCAAGCGGTCGCCTGCGAGTCGCCGTTGGATCGGGCCGACCCGTGCGACTGCAACCTTGTCCCCCGCGACGAGGCGCCGGCCGTCCCGGTCCGCACCGAGCCGGATATTCGTTCCAGCGTGGCGGTGGTCGCGCATGGCATTCACGCCAAGCCGATCGACAGCGGCCGGATGAGCGTCGCCATCGACGGCGCGGCGCTACCGGTCCATGCCCGCCCACTGCGGGTGCTCTACGGGGTGTGGCGGAACTGAAGCCGAGGCCGGAGTCTCCATGCCCTGCATGGCCCTCCGGCATCTCACCGGTTTTCTTTCCTTCCACGTTCAATTCCCAAGGAGCTTTCTCATGTCCACGTTCCTTCTCTGGGCCGCCATGGCCCTCTCTCCCCTGGCTGGTGGTCAGACCGCGTCGTGCGGCCTGTGTGATGCCTGCGAATGCTGCGGTTGCTGCGAGAGCGGCGCCTGCACGTGCAGCGAGTGCGGTTGCGCCTGCTGTGCCGACGGTGTCTGCAAGGCAGAGGGCTGCTGCACCGTCACCGCTGCGGCGGATC
>JBIIQL010000624.1:0-2554 GCA_044342095.1 Pirellulales bacterium | reverse complement strand
GACGCCAGTTGAGGCTTCAATTCTCCAAACAGCCGAGCGCTGGAGAGATCCGGCACGACAACCGGCAGCGTGTCGAGAAACCTCACCACGAGGGCCGAGTTGGCCTCGTGGTTTGCCGACTTCGCAGCCCCGTAGAACAACTCCGAGGCGGTCACCCACGTTGTGACAACCTCATCCGATTCCGCAATCCGTCGGGCTACCACCTCCGTGTAACCCCGCAGAATGCCGATACAGGTGTCGGAGTCGAGCACTTTCATAGGTCACAATTTCGACCGGATGTTCGAGCCGCGTAGATCGCGGTAACCTCTTGGTCGAAGGAAAGATCGCTCGTCCAGGTACCGGCCAATTCCCTCCACGCCGTGATCTGCTGCTGCGCCCGCTCCGCGGCCGTCTCCCGTGCCGCCAGCCCCCCCTCGATCAGGACGACTGCCTCCTGATCGATACTGCGATGTTCGCGGAGGGCAGCTGACTGGATCCGAACCAGCAACGCTTCCGGTATGTCCTTCAATGTGATCGTTGCCATACTCCCCTCGCAGGATTCCTGACCGGATAGACAAATCGGTGATGAACCGAACGATCGCCCCGTCGAGAGCCGCACGCTGCCGAGACGTGCGACCCGATGCGGCCGGACGTCATTCACTTTGGCCGCCCGGCGGGCCGGCGTCACTTCCAGGTCGAGTAGTCGGTGGGCACGAGAAACTCCGAGAGGACGCCGTCCTTGGCTTCGGTGAGCGAACCCCCGGCCTTCTCCTCGGAGGCCTTGCGGGCGGCCACCCAGTCGGGGTCCTGACGGAAGCTGTCGAAGGATGCCTTCGCGGCGTCGACCGAATCGTGGCCGAGGAGATAGACGAGCATCCGATCGGCGTGCGGCTGCCCCTCGGCCCGGTTCCAGTAGATGAGGTTCGTCATGCCGTGCGTGGCGAAGAGCTTGACGGTGTGATCGCGAAAGCGGGCGTTGAGGCCGGGGAGATTGCCGGCCGTCGAGGTGTAGGTGCGCAGTTCGAAGACGCGACCATCCTTCCCCGGCTTTGTGTCGAGCGCAGGGGAGTAGTCGGTCGTGGTCAAGAACGTCTCGGTCGCCTTCTCGACGAGCTTGCCATCCTTTTCGGAGGCGGCGTGGGCCGCCTTCCACTCCGGGTCGTTCACGAAGGCGGCCCAGGAGGCGTCGCGGGCCTTCCGATCGGGATAGGCGAGGAAGTAAACGAGCTTCCGCTCGGGGTTGTCGCCGACCGGAACGAAATACCCGACATTCGTCATGCCGTGCTTCTCGAAGAGCTTCGTGGTGTGGTCGCGGAATCGGGCATGGAGGGCATCGAGCTTCCCGGGCGCTGCCCAGTAGACGCGCATCTCGTAGAGCCGGGTGTCTTTCTCGGCGGCGGCGGCCACGGCCATGCCGAGGAGCGAGACGAAAAAACTGGCAAGCACGAGGCGGATCATCGGAAAGGCCCTCGGGGGTCGGAACGGTGAAGAAAAGAAATCTACCGTCGCGCTGCTCGGCAGCCCAACGGCACCTGCTTGATGAGCCTCCGAGACTCGATGCAGGCTCAGTCAAATGGCCGGCGTGGAGCCCCCCGCTCGATCGGCACAGGGGCCGACGGCTCCGCCTTCGCCGGACTCGGCTCAGCCACAGTCGGGGGCGGCGGGGCACGGTCGTACGGCGACAGCGGACGGGCGGGCAGAGGTGGGATCGCGGGCACGGCGCCCCCACGCTCGACCCGAAAGCTCATCCGATAGCGCGGCCAGCTGTGCGTCGTGATGCCGTGACGGTGCGAGCCGACATGCTCCGCCGGCGAGTCGACGATCGTCACCTTCACGACTCCGGTCTCACCGACGGCCAGGGCCCCCGCGTGGACGGCCGCGACGGAGAGATTGGAGTCGAGCGTGTAGACGTCGGTTCCCCAGGCGATCCCTCGATTGGAGCCGGCGACCGTGAACCGATGCTCCGCGCCGACCTCGGCTTGCAGCCGGGAGAGTGAGTCGGGGGGTGAAGGCGCCGCGATCGCCGGCGGCGAGGCCGCGGCGTAGCCCGCGGCAGCCTCGCGTTGGAGACGGCGGATCTCCTCCCGAACGACGAGCGCCTCGTCGAGCCTGGCAGCGCGGCAGTGTTCGTCCTGGAGAGCCTGGAGGCGGGACACCGTCTCGGCAAGAAGCTTTTCTTTGGCGGCACGGACACGCGCCTCGAGTCTTCCCCGCTCGGCTGAGTGGGCCTCGAGAATCTCAGCGAGCCGCCGATCGACGGGGTCGACGATCTCGGCCGCGACGCCAGGAGCCTGCTGGGCCACCGCAGGACGTGCCCCGATTCCTCCCAGGACGGCGACGCCGGAAAGGATCACTCTCCCGATCGACACGCCCAACCACCGCTGCCTCAGGCACCCCATCGCATCCCCCCTGCCAGACGACCATCCGCACGACGACCGGCTTTGAGAATAGCCTCGGGAAGGCCGCCGGGCGTAGGCCTTGAGTGACCTGGGGCCCCTCCGCTCTCTGTGCGGATAGACTGTCGGGAGACCTGTTCCCGGCCCCCCGGGCCCCCCCCCCCCCCCCCCGCGGCCCC
>JBIIQL010000623.1:0-2555 GCA_044342095.1 Pirellulales bacterium | reverse complement strand
ACGTTCAAGGCTGCCACTTCGCCGTCAACACCGAGCGGTTTCCCTACGACCTGCTCCACCGCATGCTCCCCCACCTGGCCTTCCAGCACGGCGAGTCCGCCCCGCTCCGGGCCGGGGACCAGGGATTCTGGAACCTCCTCATCAACTTCAGCGGGCTTCAGCCGGACGACTGCGCAATGTTTCCTGTCACCGTGAATGCGGAGGCAGCCAATACCGGGCGATTCAAGCCGGAATGGAATACCCTTGACTGGATCGTGCGGCGGGAGCCGAAGGAAATCAGTTTCGTCCACTACGTTGGGGGCGGACGACGATTCCGCCGCGGTGATCACGTGTGCCCGACGCCGCTCGAGTGGGGCACGGCGCTCTACTACGAGGCGATCGGCCGCCGGGCCTATGTCCCCGATGAGATCCGACGGGCGATGGCCCCGGTGATGCGAAAGCTCTCGAAGGCGATTTCCCTGAGTGGACATTCCGGCTGAAACCCCAGCACCCCCCCCTCACCGGGGGAATGTCACCCTGTGAATCTCGATGTGGGGCCCGTCGGTCGCGCCATGCGGCCGACGGGCCCTCGTCTTGCTCACGGCCATGCCCGCGGCCCGCGCTGCCGGCGCGAAGCCGGCGGCCTTGGCGCGGCAGGGATCGGCGACGAGCGCGAGGCCCGACGGCGCGAGCGTCCGCGAAATCGTGGCGGCGAGGGCCGCCGGATGATGGACCTCGTAGAGGACGTCGGCCGCGACGACGAGATCGAAGGTGCCGAGGTCGTCGGGGATGGCGCGCCAATCGAGGACGCGCGTCCGCAGGCCCGTGATCCGGTTGCGCTCGGCGTTGAAGCGCACCCCCTCGAGGGCTGTCTCCTCGTAGTCGGTGGCGGTGACGGTGAAGCCGGCCCGGGCGGCGACCAGGGCGGGCAGCCCCAGGCCACAGCCGAGTTCGAGGAGCGTCTTCCCCGCCCCGTCCATGACGGCGAGATCCTCGGCGAGGACGATCGCCGACTCCCAGACGTCGGCCCAGTACGGAATCCGCTCGTCGGCTTCGAAGGCCGCCAGATCGATGAGCGACTCCATGTCGGGGGGACGCCAGATCGACACCGGACGACCGCCGATGTCGATCCGCCGCTCCACCGGGTCCAAGCGTTCGAATCGCATCGCTCGTCCTTTTCGTGACCGCTACCCTCCGGCCGCACATCCGGCACGTCGGCGCATCGCGGGGGGCTGACGCCGGCAAAACCTACCACGCCGCTTGGACGGGCGCCCCGGTGGAGCGCATGATTCCTCCGACACCGAGGCGTCCATCCATGATCACCGACTACGACCTCCATCTCCTCGGCGAAGGGCGCCACTGGCAGAGCTATCAAAAACTTGGCGCCCACCTGGGCATGGAGGACGGCAACGCGGGCGCGACGTTCGCCGTCTGGGCCCCGAACGCCACGGCCGTGGCGGTCGTCGGTGATTTCAACGACTGGGACGGCCGGCGAAATCCACTCCGCCGCCTCTCCTCCGCCGGCATCTGGGAGACGTTCGTGCCCGGGGCCTCCGCCGGCACGATCTACAAGTATCTCGTCAGCGGTGCCGACGGGATCACCGAGCGGTCCGACCCGTACGGCTTCGGGGCCGAACTTCCCCCCCGGACGGCCTCCTGCATCGTCGATCTCGACACCTATCGGTGGCGCGACGCCGACTGGATGGCGACGCGTGCCGCGCGCAATGCCCTCGATGCCCCGATCAACGCCTATGAAGTCCACCTCGGCAGCTGGCGGCGGCCGGGAGACGATCCGATCCGCTGGCTGACCTATGCCGATCTCGAACGCGAGCTCGTCCCCTACTGCGTCGAGATGGGATTCACGCACGTCGAGCTGCTTCCACCCACCGAACACCCGTTGTCGGCGAGCTGGGGCTACCAGACGATCGGCATGTTCTCCCCCACGAGCCGGTTCGGGCCGCCGCAGGCGCTGATGTCGCTCGTCGACGCCTTCCACCGGGCGGGGATCGGCGTGATCGTCGACTGGGTGCCGGCCCACTTCCCCAAGGATGGCCACGGCCTGCGTCGCTTCGACGGCACGGCCCTCTACGAACACGAGGATCCGCGCCAGGGGGAACACCCCGACTGGGGCACGATGATCTTCAACTACGGGCGTCATGAGGTCCGCAACTACCTGATCTCGAGCGCCCTGTTTTGGCTCGACCGCTACCACATCGACGGCCTCCGGGTCGACGCCGTGGCCTCGATGCTCTACCTCGACTACAGCCGGAAGGAAGGGGAATGGCTCCCCAACCGCTTCGGTGGGCGGGAGAACCTCGACGCCGTCGAGTTCCTCAAAGAGTTCAACGTCCAGGTCCACACCCACCATCCGGGCGTGCTCACGATCGCCGAGGAATCGACGTCGTGGCCGGGCGTGTCACGCCCCACCTGGCTCGGCGGCCTCGGCTTCAGCCTGAAGTGGAACATGGGCTGGATGAACGACACGCTCCGCTACATGCGGCACGATCCCGTCCACCGCAAATACCACCACGACGAACTGACCTTCAGCCTGATCTACGCCTTCCACGAAAACTTCG
>JBIIQL010000622.1:0-2562 GCA_044342095.1 Pirellulales bacterium | reverse complement strand
GCGAAAAGCTGCTTGAAGTAGTTGCCGAGGAGTTGCGGGCGATCGGAGAGGATCGCCAGGGGCGTGTCGTTGCCCATCGAGCCGATCGGTTCGGCACCATCCGTCGCCATCGGCGCGAGAATCACTTTGAGATCCTCGAGCGTGTAGCCATGAAGCCGTTGGAGCTCGAGGAGGCTCGAGCGCTCTCCGGCAACGCCGGCGGCGTGCCAGGAATCGATCGCCCGGGGGGCGGTGCCGGAAGCCGCGCTCATGTCGGCCTGCTCGACGGCGCGGGAGGCGGTCACCTCGCCGACATCGGCCGGGTCGGGCAGGGCATCGAGGCGGACCTGCCGGGAGCTGATCCACTCGCGCCACGGCTGGGCGCCGGCGAGCTTCCGCTTGATCTCTTCATCCTCGACGATCCGCCCTTCCTTCGTGTCGACAAGGAACATCCGCCCGGGGCGGAGCCGCCCCTTGCGGACGACCTCGGCAGCCGGAAGCTGCAACACGCCGGCTTCACTCGCCATCACGACCAGGCCATCCTTCATCTGCCACCAGCGCCCCGGCCGGAGGCCGTTGCGGTCGAGGGTGGCGCCGATCCGCGTGCCGTCGGTGAAGGCCAGGGCGGCCGGGCCGTCCCAGGGCTCCATGAGGCAGGCCTGAAACTCGTAATAGGCCTTGAGGTCGTCGGCCATGGTCTCGTGGCCGCTCCACGGCTCGGGCACGAGCATGCTCACGGCCTCCTCGATCGGACGGCCGCCGAGGACGAGGAGCTCGAGGACGTTGTCGAGGGTCGCCGAGTCACTCCCGCCGGCGCGCACCACCGGGAGGATCTTCTTCATGTCGGGCCCATACACCGGATGGGCGAGCATGCTTTCGCGGGCGTGCATCCAATTGATGTTGCCGCGAACGGTGTTGATCTCGCCGTTGTGGGCGAGGAACCGGAACGGATGGGCGAGATCCCAGGTCGGGAAGGTGTTCGTGCTGTAGCGCTGATGGACCAGCGCGAGTGCCGACACCATCCGTGCGTCGGAGAGGTCGGGGTAGAACTTGTCCACCTGATCGGCGAGCAACAGCCCCTTGTAGACGATCGTCCGGGCCGAGAGGGAGCAGATGTAGGCGAAGGTCTGGCCGGTGAGGCCGAGCTCACCGAGCTCGATCTCGAACCGCTTGCGGATCACGAACAGCTTCCATTCGAACTGGTCGCGGGGCGTCTTCTTCCCGCGGCCGACGAACGCCTGGCGGACGACCGGCTCGACCTCGCGGGCCGTGGCGCCGATGGAACGGTTGTCGACCGGCACGGTGCGCCAGCCGAGGAACTCCTGCCCCTCTTCCTGGCAGAGCCGGGCAAAGAACGTCTCGGCGCTCTCCTGTTCTTCGGGCTCCGGGGGGAGAAAGACGTTGCCGACGGCCCAGTCGCCGGGGGCGGGAAGGCGGATGCCGGCCTGCGGCGTGACGGCGTTGAAAAACTCCTGCGGCATCTGGATGAGGATGCCGGCACCGTCACCGGTGAGCGGATCGCACCCGCAGGCGCCACGGTGGGTGAGGTTTTCGAGCACCTCGAGCCCCTGACGGACGATCGCATGGCTCCGCCGACCGTGCATGTTGACGACAAACCCGACGCCACAGGCATCATGCTCGTTGGCCGGGTCGTAGAGCCCCTCGGGCGCAGGAAGGCCCGGCGCACGGGGCGCCGACGGGACACCGCGGGCCATCGGGGGAGCGGAGGGGCGGGAGTCTGGGGTGCGTGTCATGGCATGCTCGACGGAGGCACTTGAGGGCGGAGGCACGTGAGGACGGATCAGGGTCAACCGGAAAGGATCTGTCAGCGAACCAGAGCGGGGTGGGGAGATCCATCCCCGTGACATGGGGATTCAACGGGATTTCGGTCGATTTCGCGAGAATCAGGACGGGGCCGTGACGGTGGCCCGGGGACGACGGGCCTTGGGGACCGGGGCCACCATCTCGTCGCGGAGGGGAGGGCCTCCCGGCTCTCCTCCCTGGAGACGGAGGAAGTCGAGAAAGCGTCCGGCCGTCGGCGGGAGCGGCTTGCCGCGGACCCGAATGATGCCGAGGGGGCGAACGAGGTCGCTCCCGGCGTGCATCTCCAGCGGGATCGCCCGGAGCGATCCGGCCGCGACTTCCCGTCCCACGGTGGGCTCCGGCAGGAGCGCGACGCCGGCGTCGATCTCGACGGCCCGCTTGATCGTCTCGATGTTGTCGAACTCCAGCACGACATCGGGCTCGGCGCCGTGGGCCGCGAGGATTCGGTCGAGTTCGTGGCGGATGACGAGATCAGGGTCGAAGCCGACCAGCGGCAGATGGTCGAGATCGTCGAGCCGCACCGACGCCCGGGTGGCAAGGGGGTGGGCGGGGGCACAGACGAGCACGAAGGGCTCCTCGCGCCACGGCTCCGCCTCGAGGGTCTTCGTGCTCCGCGGGTAACTCACGAGCCCCAGATCGGCCTGACCGCTCTCGACCGATTCCAGCACCCGATCGGGATGGAGGTATTCGAGGCGGACGTTGGCCCGGGGATGGAGCGTGGTGAACTCCTGCACGGCCCGGCTCATGTGGTGGAGACCG
>JBIIQL010000098.1:0-9153 GCA_044342095.1 Pirellulales bacterium | reverse complement strand
TCCTGCTCGACGAACCGACCAACGACCTCGACGTGGACACGCTCCGTTCGTTGGAAGAAGGGATCACGAGCTTCGCGGGATCGGTGGTGGTCATCACCCACGACCGGTGGTTCCTCGATCGCCTCGCGACCCACATCATCGCCTTCGAGGGGGACGGCTACGTGCACGTCTGTGAGGGAAACTTCGAGGCCTACGAAGCCAACCGCCGTGAGCGTCAGGGCATGGGGGCCGACGAGCCGCACCGCTTCCGCTACAAGAAGCTCCAGCACTGAACGGTCCGTGGAAAACGTCTCATGACCGCACCGGCAGCGGCCACGTGATCCACGGACTGCGACTGTCGTGTGGCGGTCGCCTTCGCTCGTGGCAGCGGCTCAGGAGCTCAGCGGCCGCGACGCGGCGCCCGACCGGAGCTCCTTCGGCAGGGGGAAGTAGACATCCTCCTCCCGGATCGATCGCTCCTCTACGGTCGCTTGATACCGATCCTGGAGCCAGCGGACGCAATCCTGCACGACACTTTCCGGGGCACTCGCCCCGGCGGTGATCACCACCGTCTCGTCGCCTCGGAACCAGGTGGGATCGATCTCATTGGCGCCATCGATGAGGTGGGAGGGGATGCCCCGCTCGCGGGCGAGTTCGGCGAGCCGCTGGCTGTTGGAACTGTTTTGACTCCCCAGCACGATCACGAGGTCGGCGTCGTCGGCGAGGATCCGGACCGCCTCCTGCCGGTTCTGCGTGGCGTAGCAGATGTCGTCCTTGGGCGGGCCGACGATCTGGGGAAACCGTTCTTTCAAGCGGACGATGATCCGTGAGGCATCGTCGACGGAGAGCGTCGTCTGGGTGAGGTAGGCGAGCCGATCGCCCTGTCCGAAGGGGAGGCGGTCGACCTCTTCCGGGGAGTCGACGAGCGTGAAGGCCTCCGGAGCCTGACCCATCGTTCCGATCACCTCGTCATGCCCCTCGTGACCGATGAGCACGATCCGGTGGCCGCTCTTGGCGTACTTGATCGCCTCGAGATGGACCTTCGTCACCAGCGGACAGGTGGCGTCGATCGCCAACAGCCGGCGCTCGGCCGACACCCGTCGGACCTCCGGGGCGACGCCGTGGGCCGAAAAGAGAAGCACCGCGCCTTCGGGCACATCCTCCACGCGATCGACGAACACCGCCCCCTCGCGCACGAACCGGTCGACGACATGCTTGTTGTGCACGATCTCGTGGTAGACGTAGATCGGGGTGCCATGGATGCGGATCGCCGTCTCGAGCGTCTCGATCGCCATGTTGACGCCAGCGCAGAAACCGCGGGGACCGGCAAGAAGGATTTTCATCGTACGTTCCAGGCTGCAATTGGCAGGTTCGGGGGCGGTCCGAAGAGGGAGCGGTTATCCTAGCGGTCCGTGGAAAAAGTCATCCATCGCTTTTGTCCCAGCCGTGCATCCCGGAAAAAGCCGTTCGTTCCATGGCACGAACTCCCTTCCAGCCGACGACCGGTGGCCCGGACGCCGATCCCGACCGCCGCGATGCCACGCCATGGGCCCTCCATGAGCTTCCGGGCAACCTCGATCCGGCTGCCGCCGAAGCGTGGTGTCGCCGTGTCGCGGAGAGCCACTACGAGAACTTCACCGTCGCCAGCCGGATCGTACCCGCCCGACTTCGCCAGGATCTTGCCAACGTCTATGCCTACGCTCGATGGAGCGACGACCTCGCCGACGAGGCGCCCTCCCCCGCTGCGGCAGCCGAAGCGCTCGCGGAGTGGCGGCACCGACTGGAAAACTGCTTCGCAGGCCGGCCCGATCACCCGGTCTTCGTGGCGCTGGCCGACACAGTCGGGCGTACGGGTCTGGGGATCGAGCCCTTCGCCCACCTCCTCGACGCCTTCGACGAGGACCGGCGATTCGATGCCCTCGGGACCACGGTGCGGTATCGCACGCGGGAAGACGTCGTCGCCTACTGTCGGCGTTCCGCCGATCCGGTCGGCCGCATCGTCCTCGGACTCGAGGGATGCCGCGAGCCGGAGTTGGTGGCGATGTCGGATCGAATCTGCACGGGGCTGCAGTTGGTGAACTTCTGGCAGGATGTCCGCCGCGACCGGCGCGCCGGTCGGGTGTACCTTCCGGCCGACGATCTCGCGCGGCACGGGGTCGATGAAGAGGCCCTCGACGCGCCGGTCGGCAACCCCGCCTTCAAGGCCCTGATCCGCGACGAGGTCGACTGGGCCCGGAGCCTGTTCGATTCCGGGGCCCCCCTTGCGCGGCGGGCGCCGCGGAGTCTCCGGGCGGCGATCGGGATGTTTCTCGCTGGGGGCCGCGCCGTGGCCGATTCAATCGAGGCGATTGGCTTCGACACGCTCCGCGCCCGCCCGTCGCTCGGGCGCTTTCAGAAGTCCCGCCTGGCTGTCCGGGCGGCGCTTTCCGTCGCGTGGGTGACGGTTGCCGACGGGCTCAAGGGGGGGCGATGAGCCACGGGATTGCCGCCGATCACGAGGCTTGTGCCGCGCTCCTCCGGAAGAGCGGTTCGAGCTTCGCGTTGCCGATCCGTCTCCTCCCCGCGGAGAAGCGGCGCGGCACCACGGCGCTCTACGCCTTCTGCCGCCGGGCCGATGACATCGTCGATGGCGGCGAGGGGGAGCGGGTCGATCCCCGGGCCGCGGAAGCGGCGCTCGATGCTTTCGCCGCCGATCTCGACGGGGCGCTGCGGGGCGGCGGTTCGGCCGATCCTGTGATCCGGGCCCTCGTCGACACGGTGCGTCGATTCGGCATCCCTCCCGACTATCTCCGCGCCGTCCTCGACGGCGTGCGGATGGATCTCCATCCCCTCGAGATCCCCGATGTCGGGGCCCTCGAACTCTACTGCAGCCGCGTCGCCAGCGCCGTAGGCCTCGCCGCGATCCACATCTGGGGATTCCTCTCCCCCGAGGCGATCCCCGCGGGACATGCCTGCGGGCTCGCTTTTCAACTCACGAACATCCTCCGTGACGTCCCGGAGGATCTCGACCGCGGCAGGATCTATCTCCCCGCCTCGGATCTCGCCGCCGCCGGTTGCAGCCCTGCGGACCTCCGTCGCCCGGAGGCGGGCGACGGCCTCCGGCGACTTGCCGCGATCGAGGTGGCCAGGGCCGACGGCTACTACCGTCGCGCCCGGGCCCTCGACCGACTCCTCTCGACCGACGGCCGGATCGTTTTCCGGGCGATGTACGGGGCCTACCGGACGATCTTTCACGCCGTTCGACGCAGCGGCGGCGGGATTTTTGCGACGCGCGTCAGCCCGCCGAAGCCGCTCCTGGCCGGGGCCGCTTTGATGGCGGTCGCCACCGGCCCCCGGGGGATCGTTGTGCCATGGTGAAAGCTTCCCCTGTGCCCCATGTCGTCGTCGTCGGTGCGGGGCTCGCCGGTCTGGCGGCTGCCGCGGCGCTCGTCGATGGGGGCTGTCGGGTGACCGTGCTCGAAGCGCGGAGACGCGTCGGGGGGCGGGCCGCCTCGTTCGACGATCCCGTCGGGGGCGGCCTCGTCGACGCTTGCCAGCACGTGGCGATGGGGTGCTGCTCCAACTTCCTCGACCTCGCCCGCCGGGCGGGGTTTGCGGGGGCCCTGCGGCATGACAGGACGTTGTGGTTCATCGCACCGAACGGGGAACGCTCGGCTTGCACACCCTGGTCGAGCCTGCCGGCGCCGCTCCATCTCGCCCCGCTGCTCTTCGGGATGCGGCACTTCTCGTGGTGGGAGCGGAGCAAGCTCGGCCTCGGGATGATCCGCCTTGCCCGGACACGCGGCGCGGCGCTCGACGACACCGCGGCGGCGTGGCTCGAGCGGATCGGCCAGCCGGAGCGGGTCGTGCGGCTCTTCTGGCAGCCGGTCCTTGAAAGTGCGCTCGGTGAGTCGATCGATCTCGTCAGCGTCTCGGCGGCGCGCAAGGTGGCCGTCGATGGCTTCCTCGCCCATCCCGCAGCGGCCGATCTCCATGTGCCGGTGGAGCCGCTCGGCGTCCTTTTCGGCGAGCGCTTGCTCGAGTGGCTGGTGGCAACGGGTGTGCGGATCGACACGGGGGCGGCCGTCCAGGGCATCGAGCGCGACGGCGGCGTGGCCCGTGGCGTCGTCACGCCGGGAGGGGTGGTGGCGTGTGATGGTGTCGTCGTGGCCGTTCCCTGGCGGGCGGCAGCGCGGCTTGTGCCGGAGTTGGTGCCTCAGGCCGAGGAGCGGCTTGCGGCGTCGCCGATCACGGCCGTCCATCTGTGGTTCGACCGGCAAGTCGTCGATCTGCCCCATGCCGTGCTCGTGGGACGCGTGTCGCAGTGGGTGTTCCGGGGTGAGGCTGCAGCGGGCGCCCCCGGGCCCGGCTACTGCCAGGTGGTGATCAGTGCTTCGCGCGGCCTCCTCGGGGGGGATCGCGAGCGGCTCGTGGCTACCGTCGTCGACGAACTCCGAAATGTGTTTCCGCAGGCACGGGCCGCCACGCTCCTCGCCAGCCGGGTGGTGACCGATCCGACCGCCGTTCTTTCGGTGCGCCCCGGCGTCGATGCCGTCCGCCCCGGCGCCGCCACGAGCATCGGCAATCTGACGCTGGCGGGCGATTGGACCGCGACGGGGTGGCCGTCGACGATGGAGGGAGCCGTGCGGAGCGGTCGCCTGGCGGCGGCAACGCTGCTCCCGGTCGTCGTGCCGAGGGCTCCGGCCCAGCCTGGGCGCGGGCTCACGCCCGATCTTCCCCGCGGGCTCCTCGCCCGGCTCCTGTTCGGGGCGTGAGCCGCGGTGGTGCGGATCAATCCTCGGGGAGGGTGGTGACGAGGCGTTCGAGGGCCGTGGCGAGAGCGCGACCATCGACGACGGCGTTTTCCCACAACCGCCACAGTGTTCCCGCGGCGGCCGGCTTCCGGCCGATCGCGGCCAGAGCGGCTCCGGCGCGCCGAAAGGCCGATTGCGGGGTGACGAGCCGGGCGATGTCGGGGGGAAGTTCGTCTTCCGCCCCGTCCGACACGATCCGCACCGAGGCACAAGGGACCCTCGCGGCTGTGGCTGCGGAGGCGACGGCGTGGGTCTCCATGTCGACGATGCTGGCGCCCGTGGCGGCCCGGAGGTCGCGCTTCGCCGCCGCCGTCGCCACGATCGCGTCGACAGTCACGATCTCGGCGTCGCCGGCTTCCGCCGGCAGCAAGCCGTCGGGCCGGGCCAGAGGGAGCCGAGGGGCGCCTTTGCGCAGCGCACCGGCGGCGAGCACCAAGGCCCCGCGAGCCAGGGCGGGATCGAGGCCCCCTGCGAATCCGGCGCTCACCAGGAGCGCGGGGGAGTGCCCTTCGAGGAGAAGCGTCGCCGCCCGGCCGGCGGCGGCGGAGCCGGCGCCCGACACGACCCAGGCCACCCGGCGACCGGCGATCATCCCTTCGTGGAACGAGAGCCCAGGGCCGCCGAGGGTCGTCGCTTCACCGACGCGCGCGGCGAACGGATCGGCCTCGGTCTCGAGGGCGAAGATGAATCCGGCGGCACAGTGGTGGGTAAGTCGGGGCACGACGATTGTTCCAGGGCGGGGGCGGTGATGAGAGGATGCCGATCGCGGGCGGAAGTCGCGACGATCAAGCCGGTGTTCGGCGCACGAGGCGGAGGGGCACGATGACGGTGGCCGTCGTGCCCAAGCCGAGGCCGGGGCTGTCGAGGCGAATCCGCCCGCCGTGGCGTTCGACGATCGAACGGCAGATCGACAAGCCCAGCCCTCCTCCACGCTTGATGTCACCGCGATCGCGGGCGGCGTCGGCCTGGAAGAACCGATCGAAGGCCCGCTCGAGGTGCTCCGATTCGACGCCGCGGCCACTGTCGGTCACGGTCACGATCGCCTCGTGGGCGGCCCTGTTCGTCTCGACGGTGAGGTCGATCCGTCCGCCGTCGGGGGTGAAGCGAAGGGCGTTGTCGACGAGATTGCTGATCACCTGTCGAAGTTGCCGCTCGTCGCCGCGGACGATGGCTTCTCCTCCGGCGTCGATCGTCATAACGATCGACCGCTCCTCGGCGGTCGCGCCGAACATCGCGGCGGTCTGCCGTACGACTTCACTGAGGTCACACGCCTGATTGAACACCGAGCCGAGGCTGTTGCCGACTTCCGCCAGGAGGAGAAGATCGTTGGCGAGCTTGGTGAGGTGGCGCGTCTCGCCGAGGGCATCCTCGAGGGTCCCCTGATAGGAATCGAGGGTTCGACTCTTGGCGGTGGCGACTTCGAGCGCGTTTTGCATCGCCGCCAGGGGGCCGCGCAGTTCGTGGGCGGCATCGGCGACGAATTGCTGCTGCTGCTCAACATGCCTGGCCACCTGGTCAAGGAGGCGATTGATCGTGCCGGAGAGCTGGTCGAGCTCGTCGTTGGTACCCCTGGTCAGGAGGCGGTCGCCGAGCTTCGTCGGCTTGAGCCTCCCGGCCGTCTTGAGGATTCCGGCGATCGGTTCGGTGGCTCGCAGTGCGAGCCAGTATCCGGCCAGCGGCGTCAGGAGAGTGAAGCCGATGCCGATGGGAAGAAGAAACCATGTCAGATGGTCGACATCCCGCTCGATGACCTCGTCGGGCATGCCGATACGGACGTAGAGCTTCTGCCCTCCGTGGGTGTCGATGAGCCGCCTGGCCCAACGGTGTCTCCCCGAACGTTTCACCTTCTCCGTCACGGCTTCGTCAATCGGCTCGGCGAGGATTTCCTCGGGGCAATTGTCGCTGGCCCAGAGCGTCTTGGTGCCGTCCTGGGCGCCGGTGTTGGTGCCTTCGAGCAGATGGACGAACCAGGATCGGTCCTGATGGCTCTTGGCCTTACGGCGCAGCTCCGCGATGAGCAGGTCACGACTGGCGACGAAGCTGCCGGAGTCCGGGTAGAAGTCGTCGAGCGACATCGCCACCTCGCGGACCTCTCCGAGGAGCGTCTGCTCGGACTCGTTGAACAACGCCGTTCTCACCCCGACGCGGACAGCGAAGAGGAGGATCAGCATCGCCAAGAGGACGGCTGCGGAGTTGAGAAGCGTGAGCCGAACCCGGAGCGATCCCCACGGAACGGGGCGGAAAAGTGGCACGTCAATCGATGGCCAGGGCATAGCCTCGTCCGCGGATGGTCTGGATGTAGGAGTCCTCGCGACCCTTGTCGAGCTTTCCGCGGAGCCGGTTGATGTGGACCTCGATGACGTTCGTCGGGCCGTCCCAGTCGAAGGCCCAGACATGCTCGCAGAGCATCTTCCGCGTCACCACCTGACCGTTGAAACGCATCAGCAATTCGAGAATGCTGAACTCGGTCGGCGTCAGGTCGATCGTCCGGCCGTTGAGCGAAAGCCGTTTTGTCGACAGGCTCAGTTGGAGCGGGCCAGCCTCGATCTCCATCGTCGGCTTGTTCGACGTTCGGCGGTGGATCGCCTGGATCCGAGCAAGGAGTTCGTCGATCGCGAACGGCTTGACGAGGTAGTCGTCCGCCCCCGAGCGAAAGCCGGCGAGTTTGTCGGTGACGGTGCCGAGGGCGGTGAGGAGAATCACGGGTGTTTTCACGCCGGCATCGCGGGCTGCACTGAGCACCTCGAGGCCGCTCATCTTGGGGAGCATCACGTCGAGGATGACGACGTCGTTGGAGAGGAGCGTGTTGTGCCGGACCGCCGTTTCGCCGTCGGGAACCCAGGTGCACTCATGACCAGCCTCCCGAACCGCCGTGGTAACGGCCTTGGCGATGACCGGATCGTCTTCGACGATAGCGACGTGCATGGTGTTTCTCGCGGGTCTTGTGACGTCACGTAGGATACCACAGCGATCGCTCGACGTGCCGCTGCCGGGATCGGGAACGCGGCGACTTGCGTCGTGACAAGCTTCAATGCAAGCTTCGTTGCTAGGTTGGTACCCCGGAAGATCCGGCCGCGACGCCGCCGCGGAAGGTGCCCATGGCGTGGCATTTTGGCCTTCTGCCCTCCAATCGCCTGATCCAATCGCCTGATCCAATCGACAGAGGAGACGAGCGAGTGCGTGAGCCCCCCACCGCCGGCTTGACGCCGACCAACTCCGCCGATTCTCCGCGGGGGGATGCCGATGGTTTCCGGCGGTGGCTCCGTGAGGACGTGACGGCCGGATTCCTGGTGTTCCTCATCGCACTGCCGCTCTGCCTGGGAATCTCGGTCGCTTCCGGCTTCCCTCCCGTCGCCGGCGTCATCACCGCCATCGTCGGCGCGTGCCTGACGCCCTTCATCAGCAACTCCGAACTCACGATCAAGGGGCCCGCAGCCGGTTTGATCGTCATCGTTCTGGGGGCGATGCAGGCTTTCGGGTTCACGGGGGGGCAGGACCCGGCCAAGGACCTCGAGGCCTATCGATTGACGCTCGCGGTGGGCTGCGCGGCCGGGATCGTGCAACTGATCTTCGGCTTTCTCCGCACCGGCGTGGTGGGGGAGTTTTTTCCCACCGCCGTCGTCCACGGGATGCTGGCCGCGATCGGCGTGATCATCATCCTCAAGCAGTTTCCCGTGATGCTCGGGGAGAAGGCGGCCGCCGAGCCGTTGGAGATCCTCCGCGAATTGCCGGAGACGCTCCACGGGCTCAATCCCGCGATCGCGCTTGTCGGGCTCACGAGCCTGGTCATCCTGGTGGCGATGCCCTGGGTCAGGAGTCGTCTGCCCGATGGGTGGTTGAAGCGGGTGCCAGCCCAATTGATCGTCTTGATCGTGGCGGTGCCGATGGCCCTCGGGCTCGGCTTGGGCCACGAGCATTCCTACGTGTTCGGCGAGCGTGAATACCCGCTCGGGCCGCAGTTCCTCATCAACGTCCCGGCGCGGCTCAGCACGGCGGTGACGTTCCCGGATTTTTCAGCCTTCACCGACCCCGCTCGCCTGGGGACGGCGTTGAAATGGCTCGTCATGTTCGCCCTCGTCGGCAACCTCGAGTCGATCCTCAGCGCGAAGGCCATCGACATGGTCGATCCCTGGAAGCGGAAAACGAACCTCGATCGTGACCTCGTGGCCGTCGGGGCTGCCAACGTGGTGGCCGCGTCGATCGGCGGGCTCCCGATGATCTCCGAGATCGTGCGGAGCAAGGCGAACATCGACAACGGAGCGCGGACGCGGTTCGCCGATTTCTGGCACGGGATCTTTCTGTTTGCGTTCGTGGCCCTGGCGCCCTGGCTCGTCCGAGCCATCCCCTTCGCCGCCCTGGCCGCCATGCTCGTCTACACCGG
>JBIIQL010000097.1:0-9166 GCA_044342095.1 Pirellulales bacterium | reverse complement strand
CTTGTGGTAGCACACATACGACGAACAACTCTGGACCGCCTTCTGGAGCCCCCTCATGACGATGGAGTCGCGATCCTCGCGGGCGGTGAGACAGATGAGTACGGGCTTCGCCGAGACCTTGAGAGAGTACAAAAGGAGAAGGAATCCCAAGGCGGCATCTTGGCAGTTTGCCATCGGACGCGTGGGAAACATGAAGACGGAATACGGTTTGCCTTGCAATTTGCGAATGTCCGCGTGGTCTTTCTCCTCGCTCGCCGCGTAGGCGCCAGGGAATCCGCCGTTTGTCTGGTAGTGCCAGTTGTTTTGTTGAAGATAGCGGCAGTATTCACGGAAGGCCCACTCGATGTGGCGTACCTCTAGCTTGGTAATCGTGCCCACGTTCGATTCGATCCGAGAGGTGATGATTTTGATCTGTTTGTCGATCACTGGGACTTTGAGCTGAATCTCAAATGTCGCCTCCAAATTGTCCAAAATAGGCGTAAGTGTGACTGCCATCGGGGCCTCGCATCTTGGTGAAAAGGAAAGCTTCCGGGTGCCGTGCCGGTGCATCTGATGCCTATGGCAGCACGGCCGACCCACGCGTGCCGTATGAGGCCGGAATCTGATTCGGGTGATCGTCTCTCGTGATCTTCCGACCGTCAATATTGTCGAGCCATCCCGCGGTCCTCGGCGGAACTATCACGTGGAGCGCGGCGCTTTTACCGCGCGCATTGTGCCCCACGTATTGCCGGGACCAACGAAACAGGTACTAGCTAAAAAAACGTGGCAAACAGGGATAATCGTTGCGAGGCTTTACCAATATTGGGTGGCCGGCACTTTTTTTCCGCTATAGGTGCGAATCCTGCCGGGCGTACTTACTTCACGTGGAAAAAGTCATCCATGAGCTTTTTCCACTGGTGATCGGCCGCCTCGCGTGAAGCAGCGGCCGCTTAGGTCCCTGCGCCCGCGTCCTCGCTCGACGCTGCTTCGTCGGCTGGAACGGCTTCCGGTGCTGGGTGGTCCGGGGGAGGATCATCGAGGCCGGCCGCTGTCAGTCGCGCCGATTCGGCGCCGTCGAAATCGAAGAACTCCACGCCCCCTTCGCTGCGTCCGGGGCGCGTGCCGACGGCGACCGAGTCGTTCCCTCGTGAATCACGGATCTCGATCCTGCCGCCGCCCCCACCCTTCACGCGGCCGAGGTGGACGAGCGTCGGCCCGTCGGCCGACTCGACCCGCAGTTCGCGGCAGATGACGCTCGAAGCATCGAGCACCTCGACGCGGACGCGCCCATCGAGATCGGGGGCGCCGGACTGTGACCGCATCGCCAAGCCGATCGCCAGGAAGAGAAGAGGGTAGACCGTCCAGCGTTCGCGGGTCGTCATGGTGGGGGCCGCAGGGGCGCAAGGGAGGACATGGATTCTCATAACGGGCCGGGCAGACGGTCCCGAGGGCCCTCCCCGGGGACCGCGGCAAACGTCAGTCGCCGTGGAGTTGGCGGAGCCGGCCGGACAATCGCAGCAGCAACTGCACCCGCTCGAACTCGCGGAGCCAGTCGGCGGTAACCGCGGCGAGCGCGTCGGCCGGCGGAGGAACGATCCCCGTCTGACAGGTGCCGCCGAGTTGGGCGGCAGCCGCTGCCCGATAGGCCGACAGCGTCCGGTCGCCATAGAAAAGGACAGGGGTGAAGTCCTCGCTGAAGAACGCGAGCGTCGGTACGCGTTGACCACCGCAGACCTTGAGATGGGCGGCGATGTCGGGGCGGGCGTCCCGATCGAGGAACTTCAGATCGATCGCCGGCGTGGCGGCGGCGAAGTGAGGGAAGATCGGGCACTGGTTCACGCAGTCGCCGCACCACGCGCCGGCGAGGACGAGCACCGGCATCCGGCGGACGAATCCTCCGAGGATCCGCCGCTGGTCATCGGAAAGGGCCACGCGGCCGTGAACGCCTTGCCAGCGCGAACGCTGGTCGGGCGTCGCGTGGCGATCGAGAAACTCCTCGTAGCCCAGGCCGGCCGCAAACGTCTGCCCCCAGGCTTCCGCGGTGGGTGGGGCGTTGGCTCCGGGCGTGGGGAGGGAAATCGGCTGCGGAGATGTGGCCATGGTCGACCTGTCGGGGCTGGAGGGGGAGCCGCGCGGGGAAACTCGAGCCCCCAACCGCGTCGCGAGAGCATACCGCTTTCCCCCCAGACCGCGCCGCTGGTCCAGACTGTTGCCCAGACACCAGCGGAAACCCCCCGGAATCCCTGGATTCAAGCCGTTCAAGTGGGGGCACAGATTCTCGACGCGTCGTTGCAACAGGCCTTGACCCCTGAAATCCGCTCCCCTACTGTCCGCCCAGCTTTGAGGTTGACGAGGGATTCGCGACGCGACCCCACGGCAGCGGTGAACGGGAACCGGCAGGGGACAAGGATAGCCCCCGCGGTCCCGCGAACTCCTCCTCGCCCCCAGAGACACGCTCCGTCCAATCGCTCCCGGAAACGGTTCAGGTTCCCCGCCCCCCTGGGATCTGGACCGTTCCGGGGGCCTTTTTTTTGCGCTGTGGGCGGGGCGGCATCGGCGGCCATCGGGCACGGGCCTATAGTAGGCTCATGAGCCCACTCTCTTCCGCTCCCGATGCCGAGAAGATCCTCCGCTGGATCATGGTCGCTGTCCTCGTGTGGGGATCGATCCTCGCGGCGGGATCGTGGACCCTCAATCACGACGTTCGGCGGCCGATCATCGTTTTCGCGTGCGTGATCGGGTTCCTCGGATTCTGGAACGTGATGCTCGCCGCGCGGCGGCGGAAATTGGCCCGGGCCGCCGCCCCCCAGGACCGCGGCTGACGCGCCACACGTGTCACTCCGTCTCCGATGCGCGGGCCCCACGCAGGCTCGTGCTCGAGACGTCATCGCGGAACTCCTCCTCTCCCACGAATCTGGCGATCGCCCGCAGGGCCTGGGGAGCTTCGAGCCGCGACGGATCGGTGAACTCACCGTCGCGGACGCGCCCGAAGACGACCAGGCCCCCCGATTCCCGCGCGATCCGCTCCACGGCAGCCGTCGCCCGATCGGTCGAGCCGCCGTAGTAGCGCGGGTGGCCCAGGCGGAGAAAAGTGTCGGCGCCGACCAGAAACGGCGCGCCGGGGAAGAGCGAGAGTTTCTCGACGAACGTCGGCGCCGACGTGAGCCAGGCCGCCGCTCCGCCGAAGCCCTGGGCACGCGTCGAGATTTCGACAAAATCGAGCGCCGGCTTCTCGACGTTGCGGATCGAGAGTTCGTAGGCCACGGGGAGCCCGGTGATCCGCGCCCCGATCCGGGCCATCGCCCGATGACCGTCATGGAGTGGGTCGAACGATCCCGGAAAGATCGCCTCCCGTCCGGTGGAGCCAGGAAGAAGCGAGGCAGATCGGAGCCCCCCGTCCACACCGGACAACCGAACCTTTCCCGACGTGCCGGTGAGGACCGACTGCCAGGCCGCCGGGGCCGGCTGTCGATCGATGACGACGCTTTCCTCAACTCGAAGCAACGAGGCGAGTGACTCATCGCCCGACGACGACGTGCCGACGATCGCCCTCAGACGGGAGAGGATGAGCGCGGCGGCGAGCGTCTCCTCGTCGCTCCGCGACCGGGCCCCCTTCACGAGGCCGAGGGTGGCGACCGACGTTTCGCCGAGGGTTTGCACCGCCACCACGACCCGGTGGTCGCCGCGCTTGGGGGTGGTCGTCGCTAGGCTGGCGGTGCAGGCGATTCCCACGGCGGAGTCGATGGCGGCCCCGTGCCGCCGGCAGCGTTCCCAGGCGGCCATCGCCAGCCGACGGGCGGCGCGGGAGGAACAGTACGACTCCTGTGGGCCACCGAGGAGGGCATCGGCTGCTTCGCGGGCGGAGGGAACGATCGCCTCCAAGAGCACCGCACTCGCGCCGGGGAGCGCGACAAGCGCCGGGATCGCCGCCGAGCCGCCGCCGGCCGTGATCATCACGATGCGCCGGCCCTGCGCCTGAAGCGCGGCCAGGAGCGACGGACCGTCCGGCGGTGGGGGATTGGTTGGTGCCATCGGCTCGAGGGGAGGGAGACCGTGACTTTTCCGTGGATGGGGAAGAGATCGGGAACGGGGGGAGGCAAGCAAGGTCTGCCGGGGGGCGAGACGTTTTTCTCGACGCAGACTCCGCCCCTTCACCCACTCCAAAAGCCTTCCCCGGCATCACTCCAGCCCGATGGGCTGGGCTGTCGATGGTGTTTCGCGAGGGGGGCCCGCAGCATGACGATGATACCGCAGGGGCGATGCTCGGCCGTGACGGCCGGCGCTTGGTTGTTGGCTGGCGTGGTGGCTGGTGTGACGGCAGGGGGCTTGATGGCGAGCCCGGCGGCAGCCCAACCGCCGGAGACTCCCGGTGGGGCTTCGACCGAGACGCCCCGCGTCGCCGATGGCTGGAAGCAAAAAGTCAGGCCAAACGCGCCCGCCGACGACGGAGTGACGTCGGAAGCCGATGCGGCGGCGTCCAAGAAAGCTTCCCCCACGCCCGCGTCCAAGCCCGACGCGGGAAAGGGGGCCACTTCACCCTCCGCGTCGAAGAAGCCTGATCCCACGACGAACGCGGGCGGCGCCTCCAAGGGAGCCTCCCCGGACCAGCGGCGGGCGGTCACGACCGGGTCGGGCGATCGATCGCTCGCTGCGGAGAAAGCCGCGATCGACGGGGTGACGACGAAGACCTCGATCGACGAGATACTCGCCCGCACGCTTCCGCTGCGGAGCGATCGCGCCGGCGACTGGCTGGCCGGCGCCGAGCCGCTCCATCGTTGCGGTGAGCCGCGTTGGATCGAGCCCTGCATCCCGCTCCCACCGTGCCACCCCAGCCATCCGCCCCATCCCTACGACCTCGTCGGCGTGGCGGGCGATCCGACCTGCGGGCCGATCTACCGCGGCCCCTGCTGCCCACGCACCGGCACCCACGACGACGGCCCGCTGCCGCGGCTCCACCGGGTCAACGACCGGCTCTTCGACGCCTTCTACTGGACGAAGTGATCGGCCTCCCCGATCGGTCCACCTGACCGGTCTGGCTGCCGAGCGGCGTCGAACTCCGCCGGCGGGAGTCTTGTTGAGCCGTCGCTGGGGGGCGACACTGCCTCCTCCGGGGCCGGCGGTCGCTGTGGGCCGTTCGCCGCTTTCCGGCTCGACACGAGGAGGGATCGGATGCGGGCTGCGATCATCGGCATCGGCGCGATCGCGCGGATGCACGCCCGGGCGCTCGGCGACATCGACGGCGTCGAACTCGTCGCCGGGTGCTGCCGCACCGAGGTGAAGGGGCGCGCCTTCGCCGAGGAGTTCGGCTGCCGTTGGTACGCCGACGCTGCCGCGATGCTCCGCCGCGAGAAGCCCGACTTCGTCACGATCGCCACCCCGTCCGGCGCCCATCTCGAGGGGCTGAAGGCCGCCGCACGGTGGGGCGTCCATGTGATCTGCGAGAAGCCCCTCGAGATCACGCTGCGACGGATCGACGCCATGCGGGCCACCGCCGACAAGGCGGGGATCACCCTCGGCGCGATCTTCCCGCAGCGTTTCAACCCGGTCGTCCAGACCGTCCGCGCGGCGGCGGCGGCCGGTCGCTTCGGTCGGTTGGCGATCGTCGGAGCGTACGTGCCGTGGTGGCGTGACGATGCCTATTACGGCGTCGGCCGCTGGCAGGGGACTGCCGCGCTCGACGGCGGCGGGGCGCTGATGAACCAATCGATCCACGGCGTCGATGCCCTCCAGTGGATTGCCGGGGCGACGATGCCGGGGCTCTCCCCCGGCGAGAACCCGGTGGAGAGCGTCGTGGCGCTGTCGGCTGTCCGCGCCCATGACCCGGCCCGTCTCGAGGTCGAGGACACCTGCGTGGCGATCCTCCGCTTCCGCGACGGCACGCTCGGCCAGATCCTCGCCACGACGGCGATGTTTCCCGGTCAACTCCGCCGGATCCTCGTCGGCGGCCGCGACGGCACCGCCGAGATTCTCGAGGAGCAACTCACCGACTGGCGGTTTCGCGTCCCCTCCCCGGACGACGACGCGACCCGTTCCCGGTTCGGCGCCGGGAGCAGCACCAGCGGCGGCGCCGCCGATCCGATGGCGATCAACTATGCCTGCCACACGAGCAACTTCGAGGCCTTCGTCACCGCACTCCGCGAGGGGCGTCGGCCCGAACTCGATGCCCTCGAGGGGCGGAAGGCCGTGGCGATCGTCGCCGCCTGTTACAAGTCGGCCCGCATCGGACGGCCGGTGAAGGTCGAGGATCCCTCCTGAATCCGGAGTCGCGATGCGCTACGCTATCTGCAACGAGACGTTCGTCGACTGGCCGCTCGATCGCGCCTGTGCGGCCGCGGCGGCCGCGGGTTACACCGGCCTCGAGGTCGCCCCGTTCACGCTCGCCGGCCTGGCCACTGACCTTTCGACGCGGGAGCGGGCCACGATTCGCGACACGATCCGGGCCTCGGGGCTCGAATGTCTCGGCCTCCATTGGCTGCTGGCCAAGACGGAGGGCTTTCATGCGACGCATGCCGACGCCTCGGTGCGTCGGGCCACGACGGCGTACCTCGGCGAGCTTGCCCGTCTCTGCCGCGACCTCGATGGCCGCGTCCTCGTGTTCGGCTCGCCGAAGCAACGGAGCCTTCTTCCGGGGACGACGCCGGAAGAGGCGATCGACCGGCTCCGGGGCGTGTTCTCGGACCTCGTGCCGGTGCTCGAGGAGACCGGCACGGTGGTGGCCCTCGAGCCCCTCGCGCCGAGCGAGACCGATGTCCTCAACACCGCCGCCGAAACCTGCCTGCTCATCGATCAGATCGGCTCGTCGCACGTCCGACTCCACCTCGACGTCAAGGCGATGTCGAGCGAAGCGACGCCGATTCCGGCGATCATTCGGGCGTCGGCGCCCTCCCTCGAACATTTCCATGCCAACGACGCCAACCTCCGCGGCCCCGGCTTCGGCGACGTCGACTTCGGTCCGATCTTCGCGGCCCTCCGCGGCGTGCGCTACCCCGGCTGGGTGAGTGTCGAGGTCTTCGATTATGCTCCCGGTCCCGAGCGGGCCGCCCGGGAGAGCATCGCCTACATGCGGGGGGTCGAGGCGGGGCTCGATGCGGCGTAGGTCCCGTCCCGTTCGTCGACCCCCGAGCCTGACCGTCCCCCGCTCCTTCCTCCCCGGGATTCCCCACCATGGCCGATCTGCCCCACTTCGAATCGAAGGGGACCGCGATCCCCAACGACGGCCTGCCCTGGTGGACGGGGATGACGCGCTACCACTGGTTCGTGCTCACGGTGGCGGCGCTGGGGTGGCTCTTCGACTGCCTCGACCAGCAGCTTTTCAATCTCGCCCGCAAGCCGGCGATGGAGACTCTCCTCGCCTCCGGCGACGTCGCCGCCGATCCGAAGAACGTCGCCTTCTACGGCGGCCTTGCCACCTGCATCTTCCTCCTCGGCTGGGCCACCGGTGGACTGATCTTCGGCGTCGTCGGCGATCGCTTCGGCCGCGCCAAGACGATGATGATCACGATCGTCATCTACTCGCTGTGCACCGGTCTCTCCGCGCTCTCCACCGGCTTCTGGGACTTCGCCTTTTACCGCTTCATCACCGGCCTCGGCGTCGGCGGGGAGTTCGCCGTCGGTGTCGCCCTCGTGGCCGAGGTGATGCCCGACCGGGCCAGGCCGCACGCCCTCGGGCTCCTCCAAGCGCTCTCCGCGGTAGGAAACTTCCTCGCCGCGGCGATCGGCATCGGCTTGGGGGAACTGCAGATCCTCAGTCACTCGAGCAAGCTTGCCGGCTGGGAGCCGTGGCGGTGGAAGTTCGTCATCGGGGCGCTGCCGGCGTTGCTCGCGCTCGTGATCCGCGCCGGGCTCAAGGAACCGGAGCGCTGGCAGGCGATGAAGGCTCAGGCGGCGAGCACGGGGGCGGCCCTGGGGGGCTACGGTGCCCTGTTTGCCGACCCGCGCTGGCGGAAGAACGCGATCGTCGGCATGCTCCTGGCTTGCTCGGGGGTGATCGGCCTGTGGGGGATCGCCTTCTTCTCGCTCGATCTCGTCCGCAGCGTGTTCCAGAAGCAGTTCATCGCCGAGGGGCTCGAGGGGGCAGCCTTGGCCGGAAAGCTCGGCAAGTACGTCGGGCTGTCCTCGATGATGATCCAGGTGGGGGCGTTTGCGAGCATGATGCTCGTGGCGCGGGTCTGCCAGCGGATCGGCCGCAAGCCCTTCTTCGCCCTGTCGCTCGTGGCCGCGATGCTCTCCACGGCGATGGTTTTCCGATTCCTCGAGAAGCCCTCCGACATCTGGTGGATGCTGCCGATCATGGGCTTCTGCCAACTGTCGCTGTTCGCCGGCTACGCGATCTACCTCCCCGAGCTCTTCCCCACCCGGCTGCGGAGCACCGGCACGAGCTTCTGCTACAACGTCGGCCGGTTCATCGCCGCCGGTGGCCCGTTTCTCCTCGGCCAGCTCACGTCGGGGGTGTTCGCCGCTTCGCCGGAGCCGATGCGCCCGGCTGGCCTCGTGATGTGCAGCGTGTTTCTTCTCGGGCTCGCCGTTCTCCCCTTCGCCCCGGAAACCAACGGCAAGCCGCTGCCGGAGTGAACCGTGGCGGCCCGTGGACCCGGGGCGAACCGCCGGCCCCCATGCCCCGTACCAGCGAGGGCTCGGCCGGCCGTGCGTTGCTGGGGCCTCCTCGCCTGTGGCAGGAGCTCGAGTCTGCTAAATTGATCCGGGCCGTGCAGCGGCTCGTGAGATGTCCCCCGGTTCCCCGAAGCGGAGAAGCAGGAAGATGCGTTGGGAAGGTCGTCGGCAGAGTGAGAACGTCGAGGATCGTCGCGGTATCGGCGCCCCGGCGATGGTCGGCGGAGGGTTGTTCGCGCTCCTCCTCATGGTCGGCCTGATGTTTCTCGGTGTCGATCCCCAGCAGGCGATGGGGATCGGGCGTGGCCTTGCCCCGGCGCCGCAGCCGCGGGCCCAAGCACAAAAGCAACAGGCCAACGACGCCGGAGCCCGCTTCATCAAGACGATCCTCGCCGAGAACGAGGACGTGTGGGGAAAGCTCTTCCCCCCGAACTTCGAAGGACGCTACGTCCCGGCCAAGCTCGTGATGTTCACCGGTCAGGTGCAAAGCGGCTGCGGGATGGCGAGCGCCTCCTCCGGGCCCTTCTATTGCCCGATGGACAAGAAGGTGTACATCGATCTGTCGTTCTATGACGAG
>JBIIQL010000096.1:0-9185 GCA_044342095.1 Pirellulales bacterium | reverse complement strand
GCGAAGCAACGTCGATGACATGTGGCAATTGACGGGCAATCCTGATCTCGCCCCCGGCACGCTCATGCGATGGGTATCGGCCCCTGTCTCGCTCCTGTTCCGCGTCTTTCTTCTCCCCTTCGACATCGCCAGCCATCGAAGGATGATGCACGACTATCGACAACTGGCCACGATGAACTTTGCCCGGCCTCAGCAGTTCACCGAGCAGCAGAAGCAGATCGAGGCGATCGAGGCCGGGTTGCAGGAGGAACAACGGGCAGGACTCGTTTCGGCGACGATCAAGCCTGCCATGGCCCAAGTCTTCCACGCCCAGACGCGTGCCGTCGCCCGGCACCGGGCCGCGGCGACCCTCGTCGCCGCCACGAAACACCGCCTCGAGACCGGTCAGATGCCTGAGTCACTCGACGCCCTCGTCCCGGGAAAACTCACCGCCCTACCACTCGATCCGTTCGCAGCCAACGCGCCGCTCCACCTGAAGGCGACGCCGGAAGAGTTTCTGGTCTGGTCGGTGGGCCCCGACGGCGAGGACGACGGCGGCCCGCAGCGGGCGAATGCGGAGCATGACACCGGCAACGACGACATCGGCGTGCGGATGAAGGTCGGCTCGCCGGCCACCCCGTGACCGCCAAGAGGGAAGGTCACTTCGCCTTCATCAGATACGCGATCAGATCAGCCATCCCGCGGGCGTCGATCGTTTTCTCGAACCCCTCGGGCATGAGCGATCGCTTCGTGTTCGTGAAGCTCTCGAGATCGTCCCTGGGGAGCGTGACGTCGACGCCGTCGGCGGTGCGGAGCGTGACGCTTCCCCCCGACTGCGCCGTGACGACGCCGGTGACGACGCGGCCGTTGGAATCGATCGCCGCGTGGGCATGGTAGGCCGGGAGCACCTCCCGGTTGGGGTCGAGGATCGCCAGGAGCATCGCCTCGGGGCCACGGGCCTGCACGGCCACAAGCGCCGGCCCCGTCTCGCGTCCCTCCCCCTCGACGCGATGGCAGCCCACGCATTGCTTGCGGAAGATCGCCCGCCCGGCGTCGGCATTTCCCCCTTCGGGCAGGCTCGCCCGGTAGGCAGCGACGAGGGCTTCGCGGTCGGCCGGCGGCGGGGGCCCGAGCACCTCCGCCGCTCGCCCGGCGACAGCCGCATCGGGAAAGGCCCACAGGGCCGCGGCCGTCTGCCGGTCGAGATCGCTCGCCGCGAAGCGCCCCGAATGAATCGCCTCGAGGAGCGCAAGCGCCCGCGCACCATCGTGGGAGAGCGCGATCACGGCCGCCTTTCGTGCCCCGACGGAGAGCCTGGGAAGGGCGGCGACGAGCACCCCCCCGATTTCCGGATCACGGGATCGATCAAGCCCTTGGATCGCCGCCGTGACGAGTTCCGTCGGCTCCTCGGCGATGAGAAGTTTTTCAAGGTCGGCCGGACTGACCAGCCCGCGCACCGCCCGGATCCGCTTTGCGACGTCGGCCTTGCGATCGAAGGCGACGTTTCGGTTGTAATCGCCGAGGCGATCGACGAGCGTTCGCGTCGTGGCGACAGGCTCGATCGTGGCGACGTCCGACCCGGTGGCGGCGAGCGCCGAGGCAAGCTCTTCCAGGAGGACGGTGGCGGTCGGTCGGGTGTCGGTGGCACCCGCGGCAGGCACCGTGGCAAGCCTGTCGATCCCGGCTACGATCCGCGACAGCTCCGCCGCGTCATGCTTCCGCCCCACCTGCGCGACGAGCCCCGGCAGCGCCGCCGCAGCTCCCTTCGACGCCAGGCTCTGCGGTGAATCGAGCCACGCCGCGACGATCTCCGCGGCGTCGCCACGGAGCGACGTGAACGCTGCATAGCGGCACCAGGGATCGGCCCCGTCGCGCTCGAGGAGCGTGCGGAGGATCGCGCGCCGCGGAGCATCGGCAAGCCCGCCGGCCACGAGCGCCAAGGCAAACCGCGCCGACACGTTCGGCTCTTCCCGGGCGAGGGTCACAAGCGCCGCGACGAGGTTGCCCGCGGCAGGATCTCCGCGCCGGGCGATCCCTTCGGCCAGCCGGACGCCAGCCGACCGGATGGAAGCCTCCCTGGCAGTGAGCATCGCCAGAAGGTCGGCAGGCTCAAGCGCCCCGAGCACGGCAAGCGTCTGTGCCGCGCCAAGCCGGGCCAGGGCAGGTTCGGCGGCCGACCTGGCGACGCCATGAAGGAGCGGCAGGGCGGCAGGGTCGGCACGCTCGATGAGGAGCCGGCGGGCCGTGTCGCGGTGCCAGCCATTGGCATCCGTGAGAAGCGCGACGAGATCTCCGACCCTCGTCTGCGAGAGACGGGGCGTGGCCTTCCGTGTGGCTGCTGCTGCCCCATCCGGTGCCTGCTCCGGCACGGCGACGAGCCGCCACAGCCGACCGGTATCGCGGCCACTGGTGAGATCGAGATGCTTTTTGATCGGCGGGGCAAGGCTCGCCGGATGCTCGATCACTTCGCGCTGCATATCGACGATCCACAGGGCGCCGTCGGGTCCGTTGGCGAATTGCACGGGGCGGAACCAGACGTCGGTCGAGGCGACGAGCTCACATTCCTCGTCGATCCGCTCGGCGCGGACGCCGGCGCCATGGGGAAGGAGCTTCTTGCGATGGACGAGGTTCGAGCCGACGTCACCGACGACGAGCATCCCCGCCAGATCGCCGACGGCATCGCCACGGACGACCGTGATCCCGGTAGCGCTCGTGAAATAACCAGCCGGCCGCCCGCCCCCCTCGACCATGCCGGGCACGATCCCGCTGGCCCGGAGTCTCGTCCGCAACACGCGCCACGGTTCGACGGGGCTCGAGCGGTAGACAGCGGCCTGCGGCCCCTCGACGGCAATGCTCTCCTTCGCCGCCGGCGCGGGAAAGAAAGGATTCCCGGCGAGGAACCGATCCTCGACCATCACCCGGATCGCATGATCGCTGTTGTGGCAGAGATAGACATCGCCGAGATCGTCGGTCGAGCGGCCGTGCTGGGCGCCGCCGGTCTCGGGGCGGAAATCAAAGGTGCGCGGATCGAAGGAAAAGTCGCGGCCGGCGATCGAGACCGCCTCCCCCTCCGGCTTGCCGGAGGCTCCGATGCGCCGGATCTCGCCACCGGTCGAACTGCCGGCGCCGTGGATCCGGCCGTCGACGCCAAAGGCGAACGAATTGAAGAGCCCCTGGACGTTGCTCGTCCCGAAGCCGGTGAAGATCGTTCGGTGTTCGTCGGCGACGCCGTCACCGTCGCTGTCTTTCAACCAGACGATGTCGGGGGCATCGCCGACAAACAGCCCCCCGTTCCAGACGACCAACGCCGTCGGCCAGGCGAGGCCGTCGGCGTAGATCGTGGCCCGGTCGTAGGTCCCGTCGGCATCGTCGTCGTGGAGAAGGCGGATCCGTCCCAGCCGCTCCCCTTGGTCCTCACTGTAGCCACGCATCTCCGCGACGAAGAGGCGGCCATCCTCGTCCCAGGCGATCGCCACCGGACTCGCAAGCATCGGCTCGACGACAGCGAGATCGACCGCGAAGCCGGGGCGGACAACCATCGTCGCCGGAGCGTCGGCGGGGGCCGTCTGCGGAATGCGCGGAAGGTCGGCACCAAAGTCGGCGTCAGCCTGATTCTGCCCGTCGGCATGGCCAATGAGGAAAACCGCGGCGATCGCCACGACAGCCACCAGGACAACGGAGAGCGTCGCCCGCTTCACTTCGCCACCTCGAGCAACGTGCCGATGGCGTCGAGGAGCTGGGGCTCCGCCTCCGGGCCGACGAACGAACTCGTGGGGAGGACCTCGTAGCCCCCTTGAGCGTAGGCGCCGGCCGTGCCGATGTAGCCGGGGCCGTAGTCGCCGTAGGCAGCCATGAAGACATCGAGATCGGGCCGCATCTGCCGCGCGGCGAGCTGATATTCGACGAACAGCTCCCCGGGAAGGTGGAGCATCCGGGCGCTTCCCACCTTCAGGCAGGTGACGTCGATCGCGTGCTTCTCTTGGGCCCGCGTGGCAAAAGCAAGCGCGTCGATCGGGGCGAACGTCCCCCGGTCGGGCTTCCCGCGGACCTCCTTGGCGAGGCTCTCGACCGCGAGCCCCTCGCGGGCGGCAAGCACCACAGGCACGCTCCCCCAGCCGATGTCGGCGGCCGTGATTGGCTTCTTGTTCCGCGCAGCCACATCGAAGGCACCTCGCATTCCCGCGGCGAGACGGGTGGCGAGCACAACCCGGTTGGAAGGAGTGGCGTCGTTGTATTTCCCGGCCGCAATGTTGCCGCCGGCGCCGGTGAAGTGGAGATGGAGGGCGCCGGGGAGATCCTGTGAGCGCAGGAAGCGGGCGATGCCGGGGAAGTCGGGGCCGGGAACGCCGGTGCGGTAGTAGCTCATCGGATGGGTGGCGTAGCTCGTGAGCACGGCAAGGGCATCATCCCCTGAAAAGAAGACGAGGGCGGCAAGATCGGCGTCGATCGTCCCTTCCGGCCAGCCCTTGATCGTCACGTCCTTCGTGGCGCTGCCGCGCCAGGCGACGAAGGTCCCGTCGGGGCCGACGAGGCGGCGGTTGCTGGCGATCTGCGTCACTTCCGCCCGGCCGAAGCCGGCGTGCGTGACCGGCTTCGCTCTGGGAAGCGCGTCCTTGATCGCCACCGCCGCTCGCGCGATCACCTCGCGAGCAAAATCGCCGTCGAAACGGGGATGATCCTCGACCCCCATCTCGGCGAGGAGCTTTTCGGCAGTGAAGTCGGCATGGGGGGCATCGTGCTGATGGAGGGCGTGGACGGCGACCCGTGCCGGCGTCGTCCCGGCGGCTGCGGCGAGCCCGCTCCGGAAGGCATCGTGGGCGGCGTTACCGACGCCGATCCAATCGATGGCACAGAGGACGATGCTGTCGCCAGCCCCCTGGATCACGACCCCACGGCAACGGAGTTGGAGATCGGCTGCCTTCACCGCTGGCCCGTAGGCCATCGCCGCGCCGACCGGCGGCGTGGCATCGACGTCGAACGTGGCGAGGGTGACGGGGGCCGGTGCTGCGGGCACGGCCGACGGTTCGCCGCGGAGCGCGGTGGAGGGCAACACCGCCAGTGGCAACATCAGGAACACTCGCCACGGACCCCGCCATGTCGACAACCGCGCGTGCGCCATCACGATCCTCCCCCCGGCCTGCCGGGTCTGTTCCGAGCCAGTCTCGCCACCATCATAGACGAACGAAAACCCGCAGAGTCGTGCTACCAAAGGCGCCACCGTGGCCTTCACGGGGTCGATCGAGAGGAGTCTCACGATCAGCGACTGAGGGGTGGCTCGGCCTCACCCGGGAAGGCCTCCTGCCGGATCCGCTCGTAGTCGGCGGCGAGTCCGAACTCCTGCAAGGAACGCTCGAGGCGCTGAACGTCGATCGCGTCGCGGTTCTCGCGGAGGACCATCGCTGCGTCTGCCAGATCGATGATCCGCCCTGCCAACAGTTTGATGACGATCAGATCGTCCGGCCGCACCACTCTGACCGGAAGCATGCCTCCCGGCAGGCGGCGATCGACAGCCCGTCCAACGGCCTGGCGGTGGAAATCACTGCCGGCCAGCAAAACGTCGAATTGGAAGGGCATCAGCGCCCCATCCGGTTGGAAGAGAAACTGGATGATGCCCTGTCCGTCGATCCAACGTAGCGGCGGCTGGTGCCGTGGGTGAAATCCGGCCGCAATGAGCGACTGCACCACTTCGTGGATCCGAGCGTGGTCGATCGCGATCAGAACGTCGGCATCACGGGTATAGCGGGCATGGTTCCAGGCAGAGAGTGCCAGCCCGCCGATCACCGCACACTCCGCTCCGCAGGTTCCGAGGGCCTGCCAGCCAGCCTGGAGCGTCGCCAGCACCCCCTCACTGGCCATCGGAGGGCCTCGGCGATCGGCCCTTCAACATCCGGATCTTCGCCGCCGTCGACTCGGTATCGCGACGCTCGAGCCAGGTCAGGAATGCCTGCCGCGCCGCAGCATCAGAGCCACACCGCTCCCGAAATCCCGCCAGGAGGAACTCGTCCCCTTCGTCGACCATCCGCGCCCACAACCGCATCCGATCCTCGGACGACAACCCCGAGATGCCTGGCGGGGCGAGTTCCGGCGGCGGAATCAGTTGGCTCGATCGCATGGTCTTCATAATAGCCAAGAAACAGCTTCCGCTTCACTCCTCACCTTGATCGATCCGCTGGGAATGGAGAGAACGAAAGACGACCACCGCGTGGCACACCCGCCGGCCGATCACTTCGCCCGGTAGAGGAAGGCGACCAGATCGGCGAGATCCTGCGTCGAGAGGAGCTTGTCGTACCCCTGCGGCATGATCGACGTCCGCCCCGGCTCGATCGATTCAACGATCTCGCGCGGCACCCGTTCAACGACCGTGGCGCTCGTCTGCACGGCGAGCGCTCCGCCGGCCTCCTCGCGGACCACCCCCTGGAACGACCGGCCGTCGTCGGTGACGACGATCGACGGCTCGTAGCTGCGGACGAAGCTCGCACTCGGCCGGACGATCGCCTCGAGGAGATCGCGTGGCGTGCGGATGGCGCCGATGTGGGAGAGATCGGGGCCGATCTTGCCACCGACATAAGCCATCGCGTGGCAAGAGGTGCAGGAGCCGGTCTTCCCCGCGAAGACGGCGTGCCCGCGGACGGGATCCCCTTCCGGCAAACTCGCGAGGAGCTTCTCGAAGGCCTCGCGCTCGGAGGCGACGAGCGCCTCGGTCTTGGCCAGCAAGTCGGCGCCGAGCGCGGCCGATGTCTCGGGGAGCCCCTTCACCGCCGCCTCGAGAAGATCCCGGCGCACGAAGCCGGCCGCCTCGGTCTGGCCGAGCCCTTCAACCGCCCTGACGAGCGGCTCGCCCCCCTCCTTGACGAGCCCGGGGAGGAGGAGCGTCGCTTCCTGGGCGCCGAGCTTCGAGAACGCGTTGCCGATTCGAAGCCGGGCCCGCTCCGGCAGCGTGGCCGACGCGAGAATCGTGGCCGCGGCATTCCGGTCGACGGGCGACTCGCCGAGCGTGGCGATGAGAAGCAGGCGGCCGACGATGACGTCGGGAAGTTCCCCCGTCGCCTCACCGAGGAGGCCAAGGGCCTGGAGGATCGCCCGGGGCGCGAGCGTCCCGGCTGCCTCGATCTGAAAGGCCAACGGCCGAAAGACGGCCCGTTCCTCTTTCGAAAGCGGCAGACCGGCGAGGACCGCCACCGCTTCCCCCGACTCGGCAGCGGCGGGGGAATCCCGCTCGGAGGGGCTCGCGGCCAGATGGGCGAGGACGCCGACCCACGAAGGCGGTGTCGTTTTCGGATGGGCCGCACGCATCGCCTCGAGGGCCGCGGCGCGGATTCCAGCCTCGTCGTCGTCGATCGCGGTGGCGACGGCGCCGGCCACGGCCGGATTGGCAGCCAGCGGCGCGAGGACCGCCGCGATCGCCGCCCGGTCCGTCGGCACCGCCGTTGTCATCTGCCGGAGGAGCCCCGGCACCTGATCAGCGAGGGCCGCCGACCAGTCGGGATGGTGGGCCGCCACCCACCAGGCCGCCTCGCGGACATGCTTGTCACCGTCGGCGCACAGCGGGATGACGTCCTGTTGCGCAAGCGCCGGCTCCGGTAGCCGGTCGGCCATCTGGTCGAGGGCCACAAGCGCCGCCCGCTTGGCCGCGGGGCTCGCCGCCTCGAGTGCCGTGCGGAGCGGCTGAGGGGAAGCCGTCTCGATCAGCGCGTACGTGATCGAGTGATCGAGGGCCCGGTCGTCAGCCCGATCCGCCCGCGCCGCCGCAGCGAGAAGCGGCTCGCAGGCCCCGGCAGCCCCGAGGCGACCGAGGGCCTCCGCCGCAGCCCGGGCCACCGGTGCCGGGTCGTTGACGACGATGCTTCCGAGCACCTCGAGCGCCGCAGCATCGCGGTGGAGGCCCGCAACGTGACAGGCCGCCTGACGGACACCGGCGTCCGGATCGCGAAGCCCGCCACGGACGGCGCTGCGGGCCTCAGCGCCGTCGATCCGGGCGAGCGTCCAGATCGCCTGCTGGCGGACGGCAGGCTCGGCCGATCGAGCGAGCACGTCGCTGACGGCCGCCACCGTAGGAGCGCCCCGTTGGGCCAGGGCATCGGTGGCCCGGGCGACGACCGCCGGGCGCGGGTCGGTGAGGAGCGCCGCGAGGCCAGCGGGGGCCATCCCCTGCCAATCGAGAGCGAGGCCGCGCGGATCGGCGATCGGCATCGTGCCATCGCGCCGCACCCGATAGATCGCGCCGAGGACGGCCGGCTTCTCGAGCTGCGACGTCGGGCAGCAGAGCTTGTACCAGCCGCCGGTGTCGACGACGAGGAGCGAGCCGTCGGCGTCTTCGATGGTATCGGTGGGATGAAAGTCGACCCAGTCGGCCTGGAGGAACGGCGTGTCGGTCGTCGTGAACGTGGCGCCGGCCGGGGCGAGCTCGGTGCGGAACACCGTCCGCAGGTTGAACGACGTCGTGAACAGATTCCCGGCAAGCGACTCCCCGTGGCCGAAGCCGGAGTGGCGATGGAGGCCGCAAGGAGCGGCAGGGCCGAGGTGGGCAAGCGCCGGCAGGAGGGGGCCGGTGCGGGCATGGCCGTCGAGAACGCCGTGGTCCTTGCCGTAGACGCCGCCGTAGAGGGCATGGATGAGGCCGTCACGCTCGCCGCCGCCGGGATCGACGAGGAACGTGCACGACATGATCCGCTCCCCCTCCGGCGTGAAGACGACGTCGACGGGGTTGTCCATCCCGCCGGTCAGCACCGGCTCGAGCTCGCTCGCATCGTCACGGGCGCGGAAAATGTGGCTGGCGCGGGTCTGCCAGCCCGGGCGGCCGGGGAGGTCGTGCGTCTGCTCGGCGAAGGCTCCCTTGCACCAATAGATCCGGCCGTCGCGGCCGAGGTAGGGGCCGTGGAGATCGTTGGCGCAGCCGGTGAGGGTCTTGGCGTCGAACCACACCTCACGGGATTCGGCGACGCCGTCGTCGTCGGCATCGGTGAACTTCCAGATCTCCGGCGGCGCGGTGACATAGAGCGAGCCTCGGTACCAGAGCGATCCTTCCGGCATCATCAGCCCTTCGGCATAGACCGTCCGAGTGTCGAACGTGCCGTCACCATCGGAATCCTCCAAGCGGAAGACACGGTGGGTGGGGTTTTTCACCTGCTCGGCGACGGGGATGTTCGTGCCGCTCGACTCGGTGACGTAGAGCCTTCCGCGCTCGTCGAAGTCGATCGTGACGGGGC
>JBIIQL010000621.1:0-2573 GCA_044342095.1 Pirellulales bacterium | reverse complement strand
GTCGGTCGCCGACAGGACACCGAGCGCCACGACGAGGACGTAGCTGAGGAGGTTCGACCACGCTTCGGGACCGTAGAACTTCATCGCGGTGCCGAACGACGTCTTGAACTTCGGGCCGAACTGCCCTTCCTTGACGGCCCAGATCTCGTCGAGCACCAGATGCATGAGGAATCCGAGGACGACGGTACTGGCGACGAAGTACCGGTGGATCGGATCCTCGGCACTGAAGGAGAGGAAGGCCACCTGGCCGGCGACCGCCGCTGCCGGAAGGCTGTGGAGCATGCCACGCTGATCAGCGTACTTCGACACCACCCACGCCGCCCCATACCGGACGGCGAGATAGAGGCCGGCACCGGCCAAGACGACCGCCTCGAGGGACAGCCCTGCCTGCTGGAGGCGGTGGATCATGAGGAGGGGAAGGACCGCGGCGGCAAATCCGATGCTCTCGCGGAGCGAGTCCTCCTCGCCGCTGTCGAGGTCGGGGAGCATGCCCGCGAGGACGCAGAGCACACCGCCGAGGATGCAGGTCGAGGGGGGCATACCACCGATCTGCCATGCCGCGGCGGCATACGCCGCCCCGGCCAAGGCTGATCCAGTGATGTGCACGCGCAGTCCGGGCACCGCATCCCTCCCTGGCGAATCGACGACTCGTCCACCACGCCCACGCTTCGCTGGCGCAGCGACTTCCGGCTCCCTCGGGCATCCTTGCCTCCGGGGCACAGATCCTTGTCAGTTGTCGGCAGGGCTGTCCCTCCGCCGTCAACGCCATGCCGCGGCGCGGCGAACGCTGCCGGAGCGGCAAGGTCGGTCGGCAACGGCAGGCTCGGAAGGCAAGGACCTTTCCTCACAACCCGTGAAACCAGGAAAGAGACACAAGCGGGCGAATGCCGGTGATTCACGCAGATATCACCCGAGTGAGCGAGAAGATCAACGTGGCCAAAGCCAACACAAACACCCCCAACTCCCCAAGGCATCCAAACGCACCATTGACCCCAAACACCCAAAGGCCCCCAGGCCGCGCATGCATCACAGACCTCAGGCTCCCCTCAGCGGCGATCTTCGGCCAAAAAACCGCGAGGAAATGAGCATGCTCGGCCGCTGACCGTGGACTTTGGCAACCGCGTTACGGGGCCAGGAAACCGGCAAGCCCCCCCCTGCCCGCCTCCCTGCCCGCCTCTTTGCCTAGCCCCCTCCTGCCTGGCGCACGGCCGGCCGGCCAACCCCGGCCCCTGCCCCACGGCCCCTGCCGCCTGAGAACAGAGATCGAGGCCCGCGACAACTGCCCTTCGACGGCGGCGTGGCCATCCCTACACTCCCGCCCCCGCGGGCCGGGCTGCCGCCCCCCGCACTCACGCGCGCCCCCCACCGCAGACGAGGAGACCGGACGTGGCCGTCGAAGGATACGACCTGGTGATGATCGGCATCCTCGCCGTCGCCGCCCTGCTCGGGTACTTCAAGGGGATGGTCTGGCAACTGGCCTGGATTGCCGGGATCGTTGCCAGTTCGTTCGTGGCCCTGCGGTTTGCCCCGCAGTTCGCCCACCTGTTCGGGCAGCAGGCGCCTTGGAACAAGTTCCTCGCCATGCTGGCGCTCTACGTCGGCACGTCGTTGGCGGTGTGGATCCTCTTCCGGCTCGTCTCGGGATTCATCAACGCCATCCATCTCTCCGCCTTCGACCACCAGCTCGGGCTGCTCCTCGGCCTGGCGAAGGGGGCGCTGCTGTGCATCGTCGTCACCTTCTTCGCCGTCACCCTCGCCCCCGACTACCGCCACCAGATCGTCGCCAGCCGCAGCGGCCGCTTCGTGGCCGAACTCATCGTCCGCGCCGACACCTATCTCCCGAAAGAGATCCACGACACCGTCGAGCCCTTCGTCGACCAGTTCGAACGCCAGTTCGCCCAGCCGGGCATGGGCAGCACCGACGCCCCGGCCACCGGCTCGCCACCGGGTGGATTCGTCGTGCCGGTAGGCCAGGCGACCGGGCAACTGGCCGGCGGCGGGATGTCGCTGCAAACGCTCATCGACGGGGTCAGTTCGGCGGCGGCCTGGGCCGGGTCGGAGCAGGGGAGTGGTGCGGTTCATCAGGCGGGAGGCGCCCTGCCACCAGGCAGCGCCTGGTTCGCCCCGCCGGCCGGGCAGATATCGGCCCCACCCGCCGCACTTCCCTCCGGGTTCCAACCGATCGCCCCGGCCCCCGCGCCGGCGCCCCCACGACCGACCGGCAGCCGCTACAGCAACCAGGCCCAGGCGCCGGCCGGCTATCCCGTCGGCGCCCAGTCACCGCTCCCGGTACGCTGATCGCGACGGCGCGACATCGAACGCGGGAACGGATCCTCTTGCGACGGCTCTTCGCGACCGCGGCCGCGGTTCAACACCCCAGGGCAGGGGCGGCTTGGTGGCACCGGGGCCGTGGCGGAGAAAAGGGCGTTTTCCCAGGGAAAAAACGACCCCGAATCGGACATAAGAGACATTATCGGACGTTGGGGAGAGGGGAGAAAGAGGCCGCTTTTCAGGCGGAAACCGGATCGGCCTCGAGGAACCTTCCCATCGCCCGGAACTTCCCGTAGCGGGCA
>JBIIQL010000095.1:0-9198 GCA_044342095.1 Pirellulales bacterium | reverse complement strand
GCGCAACGGCGCTCGCCGCCGAGGTGGTGTGGACCCGGCTTCTCACGCTCCTTCTCGGCGGCACGACCTACACCTTCTCCCTGATCCTGGCTGGCTTTCTCACGGGCATCGGGATCGGCGCCGCCGTCGCCTCTCAACTCCGCCCGCCGCGGCCGTGGCTCGCTTGGTGTCAGGTCGCGCTCGTGCCCGCAATCGCCTGGGGGGCATGGTCCCTCGGCGTCGGATTGCCGGCTTGGCCGATCAACCCGCGCCTCGCCGCTTCTCCGTGGGGCCAATTCCAGGTCGACTTCGTCCGCTGCCTCGTCGCCGTTCTCCCGGCGGCGATCCTCTGGGGCGCGAGCCTTCCACTGGCGATCGCTTCGGCCTGCCGCGACGGCCGATCCCCGTCGCGGGCAACCGCGGCCGTCCTCGCCGCCAATACCCTCGGCGCCGTCCTCGGGAGCCTCGCGGCAGCCCTCTGGCTCCTTCCCGGCGCCGGCAGCCGGTCCACCCAGGCGTTCCTCGTCGCCACCGCGGCGGTGGCGGCGGTCGTCGCCATGCCGCCGCGTCCGCGCGGCATGAGCGGGCTCGCCGGTTGGCCGAGGATCGTTCCCGCGATCACGGCGATCCTCCTCGCCCTCTGGCTCGTGCCGCGGGTGCCGGAACTGGCCCCGGCGCTCGTCGCCTGGGGGCGGCTGGCGGCGGTCTTCCGGGAGCAGCCGGTCGAGTTTCTCACCGTCCGCGAAGGGGCCGACAGCACGCTCGCGGTGTCGCGGTCGGCCGACGGCTCCCTCAATTACCACAATGCCGGCAAGGTGCAGGCCTCGGGGGAGCCGCAGGACATGCGTCTGCAGCGGATGCTCGGCCACATGGCGACGCTCGTCCCGGAACATCCCCGCAAGGTGCTCGTCATCGGTTGCGGGGCAGGGGTGACAGCCGGGAGCGTGAGCGTCGATCCAGCTGTCGTCGCCGAGACGATCTGTGAGATCGAGGCGGAGGTGCCACGGACGGCGGGAGAGTACTTCGGGCCGATCAATCAGGACGTCATCCGCAATCCGAAGGTCACCGTGACGATCGACGACGCTCGCCACTATCTCCGCACCACGACCGACCGCTTCGACGCGATCACGAGCGATCCTTTCGACCCCTGGGTGCGCGGCGCCGCGAATCTCTACACCCGCGAGTTCTTCCAGTCGGCCCGCGACCACCTCACCCCCGGCGGCGTGATCACGGTCTTCGTGCAGCTCTACGAGGCGGGAACACCGGCGGTGAAGAGCGAGATCGCCACCTTCCTCGAGGTCTTTCCCGATGGCCTCGTCTTCGGCAACACCGCCGGGGGCGAGGGCTACGATCTCGTCCTCCTCGGCTGCAACGGCCCGACGGTGATCGACCTCGACCGCATCGACGAGCGTCTCCGCGGGCCCGGTACGGACGCCTTGCGCGAGTCGCTCGCCGACATCGGCTGCTCGAATGCGGCCGACCTCTTCGCCTCGTTCGCAGCGACCGGCCCGCAGTTGCGGGGCTGGCTTGCCGACGCCGAGATCAACCGCGATGCGAATCTCCGCCTCCAGTATCTCGCCGGCCTCGGGGTCAACGCCTACGAGCAGAAGGCGATCTACCGAAAGATCCTCGCCGCCGGCGACTGGCCGGAGGGGGTGTTCGCGGGGAGCGTGGTCCGGATGAACCGGCTCAAGAAGCTCGGCCGGAAGGCCCGCTACTGACCGCCGCTCTCACGGCTCCGACATGGCAGCGGGAAGCCGCCGGCCGAGGTCGAGGATGAGGAGGCGGCTGTCGTCGGGCGCACCGGCCGGAGGCACGCTATTCCGGCGATGGAGCGAGGAGCGATTGCCCGTCACGACCAGGTAAGGCCGACGATCGCGGCCGGCGATGACGGCCATGTCGCTCACGGCCCACTCGGGGCGGATCTCGTCGAAGGTGCCGCCGGTGACGGCATCGACCAGCCGGATGCAATGCTCGGCGGCAACGATCAGCGACCGCCCGTTTTCGGACCAGACGATCCTCCGCACCGGCGCCATGAATGACCCCAGGTCGACCACGGTACTGCCGGTGTCGGCATCGAGGATCATGGTCTCTCCGCCCGCAGAGCCGACGGCCAGACGGGCTCCGTCGGGCGACCAGGCGAGCCGCAGCCAGAGTCCCGTCTCGTCGGTGAGATCGGCAAGCTGCCGGCCTTGCCCGGCCACGGGCACGCCACCAGGCCCGAGGTCATGCACCCTGATGACGGCGCCGGTGGCGAAGGCGAGCCGGGGACGATCGCCGCGACTGACCACGATCGAGTCGATCGGTCCCCGGAGCCCCCCGTCGATGCATTGCGGAGCGGCGAGATTGGGTGGCCAGGCCCAGCATCCGGTCGCGCCATCCGGCTCTGTCTTCCCGGAATACAGCCATCCACTTTCGCTCCAAGCGACCGAAAAGCTGGAGGGGAGCAGCGAATTGACCGGACCGACGACAGTCCCGTCCCCGAGCAGCGGAAAGACGGCGACCCCGTCAGAATCGGCGATAGCGCAGCGGCGGCTTCCCCGATCGACCGCGGCTCCATGGATCTTTGTGACGTCGATGCCATCGACCCGCGCCGTCTTGCCGTCGGCAGCGATGATCACCGGCACGCCGCCACGGGGGACCACGAGCCCGCGTCCGTCACCAAGATCGGCGACGGTCTCCGCCGAAGGAAGGCCCGAGACCGTGATCGTATTCGCTCCCCGCATCAACGGACCGACCCCTTGCTCCCACAGCCTCACCGACCCATCGCCCCCCGCCGAGAGAATCCTCCCCGAAGGATGATAGAGCACGGTCCAGACGCGGCCGAGATGGCCGACGAGTTCCTCCACCGGATCGCCACTCGAGGCGTCGTACACCCGGATCACGCTGTCCTTACAGCCCGCGACGATTCGACGGCCATCGGGGGAGAAATCGCATCCTTGAATCCACTGGGTGGCACCCTCGACTTCGAAATCGAGTGATCCCGACTTCAGGTCCCACACCCGCACCATGTGCTCGTACCAGCCTCCGACGACAATCCGTTCGCGGTCGGGAGAAAGCGAAAAAGCCTGAACATCCCCCTGTTCCCCCGCGAATGCCCGCTCGATTCTTCCGCTGGCAAGATCGACGACGCAGACGCGCTTGTGAATGGCGACGAGTACCCGCTGGTCGTCGAGAAACCGGATCAATTCGATGTCGGCATCTCGCCCCTCGACGGCATCGGCATCGAGAAACGGACGAATGTCGTTCGGCGTCCCGGCCGCCTCAGCATCGCCCATCGCCGCGACTCGGATCACCCGGTCGACGCCCCCCCACACGATCCGATCTCCCGATGGCGAAAAGGCGACGGAGAAGACTTCGTTCCCGCGCCGCTCGAGGTCGCGGCGATGGCTGCCGTCGGCCACGTTCCAGAGCCGCACCCGGCCGACGTCGGCTGGTTCCGTCTTTTCGTCCTTCGCGTCTTTTGTAGTCTTGTCGTCGTGCGCCCCGCGGAGCTTACCGGCCGTTGCGACGACTTGTCCGTCAGGGCTGAACACGACCTGATTGATCTCGTGGCCGACGTCGATCTCGAGCGGCACGCCGGCGGCCGTTCCGTCGGCGGCGAGCGGCAGGAGGACGAGCGTCCCGTCAGCTGCGCCGGCAGCGAGCAGGTCACCGCTCGGTGAGAGGGCGAGAGAGTGGATCTGCAAAGCATCAGCGTCCCCTAGCGACGCTTTCCCAGTCCGGTCGATGAGCGTGGCGATTTCGCCATGCGTCCGGGCGAGGAGCCATCCGCCGGCGATCGAGTCGGCGAGCGCCGGATCGGCAGCAGCGCTCTTTCGAAGGTCGGCGACGGCCGCGACGGCGTTGCCATTGCGGTAGGTCTCGAAGGCGCGGCGGAGATCACGGGCGGCATCCCGCGAGGCCTTCTCGGCACGTTCCGTTGCCTCCCGGGCAACGCCCCGAGTCCGCTCCTCGACCACGAGGCCACCGAGGAGGACGGCCGTCAGTGCGGAGGCGATCGCGCCGGCGAGCGTGGGATTGCGGCGGAGCCAACGGCCGGTGCGCTGGGCGGGCGTGAGGGGCCTGGCGATCGTCGGCCGGCCGTCGAGGAAGCGAGACAGATCGACGGCGAGTTCCGCAGCAGACTGGTAGCGATCGCCCGGCCGCTTCGCCAGGCACTTGGTGCAGACGGCGACGAGATCGGGGTGGATCCCCGACACGATGCGATCGACCGGCTCCGGCTCGAAGTCGAGCACGCACCGGTAGATCGCATCCCGGGATTCGCCGGAATTCGCGCAGCGTCCGGTGAGCAGTCGGTCGAGGACGAGGCCGAGGGCATGAACATCGGTCCGGGCATCCATCGGGCCGCGCTTCGGCTCGACCTGCTCGGGGGCCATCCACTCAGGCGTCCCCAGCACCGTGCCAATCTCGGTGGCGGGGTCGCCGGGCGAATCGTGGTCAACGTTGTAGACCGACGTGCTCAGGCCGAAATCACCCAGTTTCACCCGCTGGCCACGGGCGACCGACGCCTTGGCGGGCTGCCTGGCCCCAGGCCGGTCGTCGGGCGGGAGCGGGCCGTCGTCGCTCGGTACGAGGAGGACATTCCCCGGCTTGATGTCGCGGTGGTAGACACCGACGGCATGGGCGGCATGGACTGCCTCGGCGAGCGCGAAGACGACCCGGGCGGCGATCGGGGGAGCCATGGGGCCGGGATGACGATCGAGCCAGGAGGCGAGGCTCTCGCCGCAGAGTTCCTGGGCGATGTACGGAAGCCCATCGTGATCCCCCACCTCATGCACAATGACGACGTTGGGATGGGAGACCTTGGCGGCATGTTTCGCCTCGCGGCGGAACCGATTCGCCCTGCTGGTGTCGAGGACGATCCCGGGGCGGGCGATCTTCAGCGCTTCGCGGCGGACGAGCTTCGTGTCGATGACCTCGAAGACCTCGGCGAAGCCTCCCTCGCCGAGCTTGTGGACCACGCGGAACTTGCCGATCGACAGCGTCGCCGGCGGCTTCGCCTCCCCCGCCGCCACCATCCGCAGGAGGAGGAGCGTGTCGAGCCTTTCAGCCAGTTCGGGGGTGATCGCGGCATCCCCGTCGTCGTCATCTTGGCCGCTCGCGGCCAGCCCTGCGAGCTGATCGTCGATCGCCGCGAGTCGCTTGATGGAGGCCGCATCGAGCGGCGCTGGGGCTTCACCGGGATCGGGATCGCTCCGCTGGCCGGGCTCCGTGATACGGTCGTGGGGAGGGGGTGGAGAAGGCGTCATGGCACTCTTGTCAAGCGCCACGAGCCGCGCTCGGATCATCCTCTCCCAGATCCCCCCGAACCGAATCGAGCGCCCGGGCGAACAGTTGCCGCGACGCGTCGGCGGAGCGATTCAACTTCTGCCCGATCTCTTCCCACTTGAGCCGCTCCCAGACACGGAGGCGGAGCACCGTCCGATGATCCTCGGAGAGTTTGCTCATCGCCTTCTCGACCCGCTCCTTCTCCTCCATCTGGAGCAGCGGGTCAGCGTCGAACCGCGCGGGGAAGGACTGCAGTGCGGAATTGATGAGCACCTCGTTCTCGGCCGACCTCGCGTGCTTGCGCTGAAGGTCGATCGAGTTGTGGCTGACGATCTTCCGGAGCCAACCAAAAAACTCCGCACTCCGTCCCTGAAACGACTGGATGTCCCGCGCGACGTCTGCAACCGACACGATCCCGATGTCGGAGGCATCGAACTTCGACGAGGTGCTCTTCGGCGTTCGCTGGATGGCGAAGAGCCGGCAGTAGACGTGCGCCACCTTAAGGAGCCGGTTGAGTGCTTCAGTCCCTCCGTTCCGGGCGGCGTCGATGATCGTCGAAAGCCCGGAGTGATCCGAACCGCCACCGGAATCGGCCGAACTGGCAGATGCCATCTCCCACATCCTTTCGGCTGAGCCTCATGGTGCAAAACATCGGCGGCTGCCCCTTCTGGCGAAGAGGCTGGCGATCGACCCGAGACAGCATTGACACGCGTGGGAAAGGTGGAAGCGAGCCCGGCTTGCAGACCGCTCGAGGGGAAAGTGTAGCCACCGAGCAAAGCCACCGTCCATGCCCCTCCCCCCAGTCGTGGACCCCCGTTCGCGGCTCCCCTCCTCGGAGTGACCAAGACGTTTCGCCGGTCTCCCCTGGGCACTCCATTCCGTTGGCGCAGTGGCGTGCGCCTTCCGGGAAGAGAGGAGCCCGAGAGCATGAACGCCGCTCGGTTCTGCCATCGAATGACCGTCATCACATCCGCCCAGCGTCTCTCCGTGGTCGAAGCGGGGAATCGCCTCTTCGCCGTCTCTTCCAGCGGCATTCTTCATCGCCTCGCCGGCACCATCGTTCCAACGAGCCGAGCACGGGTCGGATATCCTCGGGGCTCAAGAACTCCTTCGACCCGAGGATTCCGCCATGCGATCCCGAGCTTTCTACAGGCCCGCCCTCGACATTCTCGTCGTGATCCTGGTGCTCAGTGTCGCAGCGCCGGGGGGCATCGCGGCCGCGGCCGATAACGCTCCGCTCACCATCACCGACCGCGATGGCGTTGGATTCGTCGACGCCCGCGACTTCGGCGTCGAGGGACGCGGCTGGCCGGCGGCCGACTTCGCCGCCCCCTTCGATCGCCTCCCTGGGAAGGCCCAGGAAAAAGTCCGTGCCGACGTCTGGAACCTCTCCCGCCATGCGGCGGGCCTGTGCGTCCGGTTTGTCACCGATGCCCCGGCGATCCATGCCCGCTGGACGCTCACGAGCGACTCCCTCGCCATGCCCCACATGCCGGCGACCGGCGTCAGTGGGCTCGATCTCTACGCCCGCGACGACGCCGGCCACTGGCGCTGGGTCGCCTGCGCGACGCCGAACAGAGCCGGCGTGGAACAGGGGGGCGTCGTCGTCGACGGTCTCGCCCCCGGCAAGCGCGAGTGGCTCCTCTACCTTCCTCTCTACAACGGCGTGCAGTCCCTCGAAATCGGTGTGCCTGCCGGTGCAACGCTCGAGCGCGCTCCGGCGGCGCTCCGCGGCCGCGACAAGCCGATCGTGTTTTATGGCACCTCGATCACCCATGGCGCGTGCGCCTCGCGCCCCGGTACCTGCCACACGGCTCTTCTCCACCGCCGCTACGGCCGGCCGGTCGTGAACCTCGGCTTCAGTGGCAACGGACGGTTGGAGCCGGAGATGGGAGAACTGCTCGCCGAAATCGACGCCGCCGCGTACGTCATCGACTGCTGCCCGAATCTCGACGGCCCCACCACCGCCGCCCGCACCCGCCCCCTCGTCGAGCTGCTGCGAAAGGCTCGCCCCGAAACGCCGATCATCCTCGTCGAGGACAGGCGTTACACCGACAGCTGGCTCCGCCCCGGCAAGAAAGCCCACAATGATGCCAATCACGCTGCCCTCAAGGCCGCGTACGACGAGCTCGTGGCGGCCGGCGTACCGGGGCTCCACTATCTCGGTGGCGACGAGCTTCTCAGCGCCGATGGCGAGGGAACGGTCGACTCGAGCCACCCGACCGACGCGGGCTTCGTCGACCACGCCAAGGCGTTCGCGAAAGTCCTCGACCCGCTCTTCCGGTGAGGACGTCCGGGAGCAGGCCGGGAGCCTTCACGTGAGCTCTTCCTCCCCGCGCTCCGAACGCCCGTGGAGATAGAGCGTGCCGAGCGCTGCGGCGGTGAGGACGTGCCAGAGGGCGTGGCCTTGGAGCCAGGAGTCAGGCCCCACCGGAAATCTTCCGGCAACGTCGCTTTGCCGGCAGACGAGGCCCGCCACGAGGAGGCAGGCGCCCCACCCGAGCCATGCCGAGCGAAACCGCCCCGGCCAGCGGACGTGCTCCACCACCGTCATCAGGGCCACCGCGGCAATGAGGCTCGAAAGGACCGTCGTCGCCGACATCCTCCATTTCCACGTCCACAGCGCGGCCTCCGCCACGACGACCGCCGCGGCGAGCAGGCTCCACGTCGGCAGCCCGGCGCCGAACCGAAGCCCGATCCGCGCCGGGAGAGCCCGCGCCGCCGCGATCGCCAACAGCGACAGGAGGGGCGGATACATCGCCGCCACATCGAGCCGCTGCCCGGCCCGGGTCAGGGACGCATGAAAGAGTCCGCTTGAGAATCCGAGCCACAGGCACGACAGGCCAAAGAGCGCCGACAGCGCCGGCGTGGCGACGACGACGTTCATCGCGGGCCCGTCTGGGCCGGCGACCCTGGCCCGCCTCCGGTCGCAAAGCGCCAAGCCGCAGGCATAGAGGCCGACGGTGACGTAAGCCAGGTTGGAGAACGTGTTGGCACGGGTGCGGATCGGCCGGTCGGCGCGGACCCGCTCGGCATAGCCGGGCCGGCGCAGCTCGCGCCCTTCGTCCCATCCCTCCCACGGCCTCGTTCCCTCCGCCGCTGTGGCGGCGACGATCACCGCGATCGCGGCAAGGAGCGTACCCCCCCAGGCGAAGGCATGGACAAATCGTGGCATGAGTGTGTCCGGGAAGCGGGGTACCGCCAGCATACCCCCGCCATCCGGTCGCGGCCGCCGTCTACACTTGGAGCATGAACAGCGACGACGCGACCGACGACTTCGAGGATGACGAGCCGGTGGACTCGCCCGGCTCTGAGGCGGAAACCCTCGAAGGGCTCCCGTTCGACACCGACGCTCTCGATGTCGAGCCGAACCGGCTGGCGGCGGCGACGAAGGTGCGGTCGTTCCCCACCACGCCCGGCGTCTATCTCATGAAGGATGGGGCGGGGCGGGTGATCTACGTCGGCAAGGCGAAGAACCTCCGCGCCCGGGCGGGGAGCTATTTCCTCCGGGCCGCCGCCGAGGACCGGCGGACGGCGGAGCTCGTCCGCGAGATCCGCGACATCGACTACCTCGAGGCGGAGAGCGAGGTCGACGCGCTCCTCATGGAGAGCCGGCTGGTCAAGGATGTCCAGCCACGCTTCAACTCCGATCTCAAGGACGACAAGACTTTCCCCTACCTCCAGATCACCACCCACGAGGATTACCCCCGGGTGGAGTTCACGCGGACGCCGCGCCACAAGGGGGTGAAGCTCTACGGGCCGTTCACGAGCGCGGGGAGCCTGCGTGGGGCGATCGTCGTCCTCCAGCGGATCTTCAAGTTTCGCACCTGCACGCTCGACATCGATGCCTCCGACCCGAAGTGGCGCTGGTTCCGCCCCTGTCTGCTCGCCTCGATCGGCCAGTGCACCGCTCCCTGCAACCTGCGGATCTCGAAGGAGGAATACCGG
>JBIIQL010000620.1:0-2578 GCA_044342095.1 Pirellulales bacterium | reverse complement strand
CCGCTCTTGGCCATTCAAGCTTGGATGCATGCCAACCGCCTCCTCCTCGACTTCGCCCGCCGTCACCCCGGCCGCTGCCTCGTTCGCGAACTGGGGCAGGTGACCACCGACCCAAGACGCACGTTCGCCGCGATCCGCAGCCACCTCGGCGTGCCGCTGGGGAAGCCCCCCGCCTGCTTCGATCCCGCGCTCCTCGGCGGCGATTCGGCGGTGATCGAGGAGCAGGCCGAGATCGTTCGCACGTTCCTCCCCGAGGCCGAGGCCCTCTACCACGACCTCCGTCGCGAGGCGGGGTCGGAGGTGCCGCTGCCCGCAGCGCGGCGTCGCTCCCAGGCCGATCCGCGCCGCGCGGCTGCCGTTGCCGCCGTCACGGCCTGGGCGAGGGCGAGCCGGACGCAGATCCACGCTCTGGCTGCGCATGCCTCGGCGGTCGAGGCCGCCGCGGCCCGTGATGCAGCGATGCAGACGGCCGCCGCAGCGAGCGCCGCGGCCAAGGAGGCGGGCGACACCCTGACACGCGACGCCGCGCTTGTCCGCACGGAAGCGGCTCGCGAGGTCGCGGCGGTCCGAGCCGAGATGGCCCGCGACTCGACCGCCGTCCGCGCCGCGGCTGAAGCCGAGATCGCGGCAGCGCGGGCGGAGCTTTCCCGTGTGACGGCCTCCTGTGCCGACACGACTCGACAGGTGCTCGATCAGGAGGCGAGTCGGACGGCGGAGATCGCCCGGCAGCGGGACGAGATCGAGGCCCTCCTCGGTGAGCTTCATCGGGTGCATGTCCGGCTCGACGAGGCGACCGGCGTCGCGGCCCTCAAGCCGCGGAGGCGGACGGTCGACAAGCTGCGGCGAGAGGCCTCGCGGCTCGCCCGCCAAGCGAGGAAGATCGTCCGCGAAGGGATGCTTGGGAGCGGCCAGGGGAGTCGACAACGATGAGCGACAGCGCCGAAGAGACCGTTGGTGCCGGGGCTCTCGAGCACCGGTTCTCTCCCCTTCGCCAGTTGATTCGCCCCGGATCGCTCGGCATCGAGATCGGCCCGTTTCTCAATCCGCTCGCGGCGAAGCGCGATGGCTACCGGACGCTCGTCGTCGACCGCTACGATCAGGCGGCCCTTCGCGAGAAAGCGCGGGAGAGGGGCTTGGCACTTGAGGCGATCGAACGGATCGAGCCGGTCGATTTCGTCGGCGATGCGTCGCGCCTGCTCGATCTCGTCCGCGGGCAGGGATTTACCGGGCAGGTCGACTGGATCGTGAGCTGCCACAACTTCGAACATCTCCCCGATCCGATCCGCTTCCTCCGCGACTGTGAGGCGCTCCTCGCACCGGGCGGGGCCCTGGCGATGATCGTGCCCGACAAGCGTGCCTGTTTCGATCGCTTGCAGCCGGCTGCCACCGCCGTGGGGATGATCGAGGCTGCGGAGCTGATCCCCACACCCGCCTCGGAGGCATGGACCGCGTTCCGGCAATCCGCGGCGACGACGACCCTCGACCGCGGCGGCGCGAAGGTCGTCGCCTGGGGGCTCGCCGACAGCGACCCGGCGCGGATGCTGATGGGCGATCCTCGTCCTCCGTACGCCCGCCTGCAACGCCAGCTCGCGCAAGGGCGCGATCCCGACTTCTGTGGACACCGCTGGCGTTTCACGCCGGCCGTGTTCGAAGCGATCCTCTTCGATCTCCGCATCCTCGGCCTGGTGGGCCTCGAGGTCGACGAAGTGATTCCCACGGTGCAGGGGGAGTTCACGGTGAAGCTCCGGGCGGCGGCGCCCGGCGAACTCTCCGTCGAGGAGATCCGCCGCCGGCGGACGGAAATCCGGTTTCGGGCCGACGATGAGGCGGCGGTGGTGTCGCGGGCCTACCGGGCGCTCGAGGCCGAACTGGCGGCGGCCCGGGCCGCGCTTGCTCGCGTCGCCCACGCGGCGTGAGATCCGGGAGCAGGAGGCCCGGGGTCTATACTGACACGACGCCCATCCATTCCCTCTCACGCTCCGTCGCATGCACGCTCACCGGCGGACCATTCCGAGATCCCTCTCGCGTTGCCTGCTGGTCCTCCTCGCCCTGCTCGGCGGCTGGGGGAGCTCGGGCGGCGCGGCGGACGAGCCCCCGTCGACACGCATCATGGCGCATGTCATGCCATGGTATGAGGCGCCTCCTGTCGCGCCGGCGTGGGGATGGCACTGGACGATGCAGGTCTTCGATCCCGCTCGCGAAGCCGATGGTCGGCCATCGATCGCCTCCTGGTACACCCCGACGATCGGTCCCTACGATTCTTCCGATCCGGCAGTGATCGAGTATCAGCTCCTCACGATGAAGCTCGCCGGGATCGATGGCGTGATCGTCGACTGGTACGGCCGGGCGGAGTTTCGCGACCATGCCGCGCTCCACCGGGCGACGACCCGGATCGTCGAGGCGGCCGCGCGACTGGGGATGTCGTGTGCAATCTGCTACGAGGATCAGACGGTTCCCGCGCTTGTCGAAGCAGGGCGGATCGGGGCTGCCGATCGCGTTTCGCACGCCGCTGGCGAGCTCCGCTGGCTGGCCGATCACTGGTTCGGCCTTCCCTCCTATGCCCGGCTCGATGGCCAGC
>JBIIQL010000619.1:0-2585 GCA_044342095.1 Pirellulales bacterium | reverse complement strand
GACGGAGGACGTCCTGGATCGGCGGCTTGACCCGCGGGCGGTCGCCCAGGCGCGGACGGCGACGGGCCCGGGCGGCGGCGTCCGCATCGGCCCCCTCGGCGGCCTTGCCGGCCGGCTCAGGCACCTCGAAGGCCTTGTCGGGATCGAGCCCCCCCTGCCGGTAATACTGCGGCTCGACGTCGCTGATGTGGAGGAAGCCGTTGCGGCCGACGCCGAAGTCGACGAACGCCGCCTGAATGCTCGGCTCGATGTTGACGATCCGGCCCTTGTAGATGTTGCCGACGTGGTTGTCCTGGCTGGTGCGCTCGACGTAGAGCTCTTCGAGGACCCCGTCCTCCATGATCGCGATCCGGCATTCCTCCGGCTGCGACACGTTGATCAGCATTTCCTGTTTCATGAATCCCGTTTTCCTTTCCTCACCCTCCCGCCCCGCAGGGCGGCGGCCGTCAGGCGACCGACTCGGAGAGCAGGCGACGCATCTGGTCGCGCAAGAAGGCCTTCACCTCGCGGGCGCTGTCCATGGCCAGCGCCCGATCGGCAATTCCGCGGCACTCGGCGACCGAAACACTTCGGCACACCTGCTTGATTTCCGGGATCGCGCTGGCCGGTACGCTCATCTGGCGCAGGCCGAGTCCCAGAAGGAGCTGCGTGTACATCACGCTGCCGCTCATCTGTCCGCAAACGTTGGCCGGCACGCCGGCCTCCCGCGCCACGTCCAGCGATCGCCGCAATTGTCGCAGCACCGCCGGGTCGCACGCGTTGTAGAGATCTGCCACCTCCTTGTTGCCCCGATCGACCGCCAGCGTGTACTGGATCAGGTCGTTGGTGCCGATCGACACGAAGTCGACCTCCCTGATGAAGGCGTCGAGCATGATCACCGCCGCCGGCGTCTCGACCATCATCCCCACCGGCATCTTCGGATTGAACGCGATGCCGTGCTCCGCCAGATCCTCCATCACGTCCGCGAGCACCATCCGCGCCTGCCGCAGCTCGACGATCGTCGAGACGAGCGGGAAGAGGACGCGGACGTCGCCGAGGGCGCTGGCGCGGAGGATGGCGCGGAGTTGCGTGCGGAACATCGGCAACTGCCGGAGCGACAGCCGGATGCTCCGCAGCCCGAGGCAGGGATTGCGCTCCTCCTCCGGCGTCGTCTCGGTGCGCATCTTGTCGGCGCCGAGATCGAGCGTGCGGATCACCACCGGCTTGTCCTTCATCGCACGGACGACTTCGCTGTAGGCGGCGAAATGATCCGCCTCGGTCGGCTCGCGGGGACTCGTGAGATAAAGGAACTCGGTGCGGTAGAGCCCGATCCCGTCGCAGCCGCGGGAGAGGCACTGCTCGGCCTCGCTGGGAAACTCGATGTTCCCCGTCACCTGGATGCGGACGCCGTCGGTCGTCTCGGCGGGAAGGTCGCGGAGGCCGTCGAGTCGGGCGGCGACGGTCCGGGCCGTCTCTGCCTCGAGGCGGTAGCGGGCGATCGTCTCCTCGTCGGGCTGGAGGATCACGACCCCCTGATTGCCGTCGAGGATCACCGGCTCACCACCGGAGACGTCGGCGAGAAACGGCCCCAGGCCGACGACGGCGGGGATCTCGAGCCCTTCGGCGACGATCGCGGTGTGGCTCCCGGGGCCGCCGAGTTCGGTGGCGAAGCCTTGCACGAAGCGGCGGTCGAGGTTCGCCGTCTCGCTGGGGGTGAGGTTGTGGGCGAGCACGATCACCGGCTGCGAGATCGCGGCGAGCGTCTCCCGCCGCTGGCCGAGAAGGTTGCGGAGGAGGCTCTTCTCGATGTCGTAGATGTCGTGGGCACGCTGCGCGATGTGGTTGTCGAGGCTCTGAAAGACCTTCGCGTAGCGACGGAGCGTCCGGCTGACGGCGTATTCGGGCCAGAAGTTGCGGTCGCGGACGGCGCTGGTGAGCTCCTCCTGGAGCTTGGCGTCGTGGAGCATCGCCAGATGGGCGGCGAAGATCGCCGCGTACTGGCCGCCGAGTTCGGCCTGGATGGCGTCGCGATTGCGCTCGATCTCGCGGCTGGTCTCCGCGATCGCCTTGGAGAGCCGTTCGAGTTCGGTGTCGACGGCGCTGCGGGCCACGAACCGGCGCGGGATGCGAAATCCCTCGCTGTCGAGGACGAGCGCCTCGCCGATCGTGACGCCGGGTGAAACGGCGATTCCCTGGAGTTTGAGCATGGGGCGCAAGCCTCCCGCCGGCGCGGAAACGGTTTCAGGGAGATCGCACGCCCGAATGGCTGCGATCGAATCCCCAACCCGGTTCGCGCCAGGCGGTTGGTCGCGGCTCCTTGGTTGTGTCGGAGTCGGTCTACCGTCGGCCCCGGGGCCGACTTGGGTTCAAGTCATCTCACGGCGTCGTGGTCCGCCCGGCGGAGTCCACGGCCGTCTCGTCGTTCTCATGAAAATTGCCGTCGAAAAGTCGCACGATCGCGGCGAGCGCCTCGGTGGCATCCGGTCCTGTGACCTCCACCACCAGCCTCGTCCCCTCCTCGGCGGCAAGCGTCAGCACCTCGAGGATGCTCTTGCCGTCGACCCGTTGCGACTTGGAAACCAGTTCGATCGTCGATTGCCACTTCC
>JBIIQL010000618.1:0-2592 GCA_044342095.1 Pirellulales bacterium | reverse complement strand
GCGGTGGATCCGCCGGCGACGCCAGCCGGGTGGCGCTTACTACGTGGCAACCCCGCCTTGGGGTCGCCCTGCCGCATCACAGAGATCCCCGCAGCGGAGCGCTCCGGAGCCGAAAGGGCCGGAGTCAGCAACCGCGTCCGGGGCTCCGGGCTCAGGCCTTGGCAGCCTGCTGGTGGATCACGCGACGCTGGACATCGGTCTCGAGGACGCCGAAGGCCTGCTCGTGGCGGGCGACCGCCATCTGGAGGGCGTAGGCGAGCCGCTTGGCCGTGAAGAAGTTGACGATGATCCGCTGCGTCAGCTGGATCGTCTCAGGCGACGTCCCGACGACCTGCTTGTTGAGGCCGAAGTCGACGATCAATTCCTCCGGGGTGCCCGTGACGCGGCAGAAGTTCGCGTACGTCGCGACGATGTGGGATTCGTCGACGGGGACCTGCATCGGCTCCTGAGCGGGGCGCTGGGCGGAAGACTCGGACATGACTGGCTCCTGAAAAGGCTGTGGGGATCGGCCATCGACCGTGGATCCTGCCGTCGGCCAGGCTCCCCGGAAGGCGGAAGTCTATCCCCGCTCGCAGTCCCGGGCCAATCGCCCGCCTGCCGTGGCGGGCCAAGCGTGCCTTCCGAGCCATCCGGTGGACACGAAACGGAGGAAGAGCGCTCCGAGGGCCCGCAGGGCGTCCCGCTGCCATGGCCCGTCGATCGGGGTCTCGGCGGGATGGATGCCGTCGAAGTGGAGCCGGCATGGCCAGCCCCGGCTGGCGGCGATCGCATCGAAGCGTTCCGCGACCCGGAGCGTCCAGGCAGCGCCGAGCGTCTCTCGGAAGGCGCAGAAGGCCGGCTCGACCGCGGCCGCAAAACTTCCTTCGGGAGCCCGTGCCGGCCTGGCCTGGCGGCCCATGATCACGGCGAGCAGTCCCCCGGCCGCGGCCAGGCAGCCTCCCAGGCAATCGATCGACGCAGCCAGCGGCGCCGTTGGCGACGCCGTTGGTGGGAAGGCCTGTTCGCTCTCGACCAGAGGAAGGAACCCGCGGACCACGACCAACTGTCCGAGCGTGACGAGCGTCGCGGTGAGACCATGGCGGGTGGCAATGAAGTTCATCCAGCCGACGAGCGACAGGATGACGACGAAGCCGCGGCCGAGGAGGTGGGCATCGGGGACACTGTCGGGGCGCACGAGCGTCGTGGCCAGTGCCGGCAGAAGGAGGATCGCCGCCAGGGCCGCGACGATCAGTTGCCAGACGCCGTGCTGCGGGCGCTTCGCACCGAGGAGCGACATCGCCGGGCACAACGACAGGGCGGCCGTCACCATCCGCAGCGCCGCGGCGGCGGCGGGCTGCGAGACGACGCCCGAGGCGCGGAGCCCCGTCTCGAGCGCGAAGGAAAGGCAGGCGGCGATCGCCCACAGCGCCGCCGGGACAGCCGTCGATCCGCGCGTGGCGACCGTGGCGCGCGCCGCCGTGCCAGCGGTCACGAGGGCCGCCGAGGCGGCGACGGCCCACCAGGTCGCGGCGGGGAGCGTGGAAAAAACGGCGGAAAGCATGGCATCAAGCCTACCGCGGCGCCGGCTCGGTGCCTCCTGGATCCCGGGAACTCAGCTCCCGGGAACTCAGCTCCCGGGAGCTCATCCGTCGGGTCGGGTCGGGTCGTGACGGTCGTGCCGGTGGCGACCAAGGTGCGGATGAATCGATGAGTGGCGGTGTCGATCGAGCCGAAGAGACCACAGGAGCGGGGGGTGCGTCGTCGGCGGGACGAAAGCCCCCTCAGCTCCGCTGAGGCATCGGCAGGGAGGCCGATCATGACTTTCTCACCCCGACGGTGGTCGCGGAACGCGCGCTTTTTGACCGGGGCGACGCTGCTGTCGTTGTCGCTGATCCTTCCGGCGCGGGCCATCGAGATGTTCACCTATTTCGGCGACGGCAGCCGGATCGGTCTGCCGAGCCTCGAGGTGCCCGTTCAGGCCTACCCGGGGATTCCGCTCCGGAGCGACCGGATTCGGGCCCGGTCCCGGGCCCAGCAGATGCGCCGTGCTGCCAGCCAGCCGGGGGGCACACCCGTCGGCGACGGTCGGCCAGGGATTCCCGGCGGCGGGATTACGGTCCGCCCCATGGCCCCGCAGCCGAACTACCCGTCGCCCGTGACCACCCCGTCGCGGAGCGGAAACGGGTTTCCTCAGGCCCCGGCACCGTCGGCCGTCCCTGGCCCGGTCGTGTCTGGCCAGGCCGTCCAGACTCCGAGCGCCCCACCGACGGAAACGAATTGGTCGAACCTCGTGCCGAGCAAGCGCCCCACGGCCGAGCCAGTCGCGCCTCCGCCGCCGAGATCGGATCTCCCCGGGCGCAACCAAACCCTGCCCGGCTTCAACCAGCCGGTGTTCCCCGGGGCCTCACCGGCGCCCTCCGCGGGCGCCAGCCAGGGACGCTGACGGCGGTCGCCGACGCGGCGGTCCGACGGCGATCACTTTGACGCCGGCTCGGCTTCGGCCTTGAGCGCCGCCTGAAGTTCCTCGGCCGCGGCACGGTTGGCGAAGATCGGGTCGTTGGTCATCAGCTGCTCGAGGAGTCGCAGCGCCTGCTCCTTCTCCCCCTTATCGGA
>JBIIQL010000094.1:0-9230 GCA_044342095.1 Pirellulales bacterium | reverse complement strand
AAGCCGTCGCTGACGACATACCGGAAGCTGTCGGTGCCCCGAAACCCGATGCCCGGCACGTAGTTGAACGATCCATCCGCGAGGAATGTCACGGTCCCGCGGAGGGGGCCGTCGACGAGCCGGGCACTGATCGGGTCGCCGTCGACGTCGATGTCGTTGGCGATGGCACCGGGAGCGGCAATCGACAGCAGGGCCCCGTCGAGGCCGGAGAACGTGTCATCGGCGGCTGTCGGCGCGTCACTGACCGGGGCGATCGTGATCAGGAAGGTGTGAACAGCGCTCGTGTCCGCCCCCAGCAGCCCCGTGCCGCCGTTGTCCCTCGCCTGCACCGTCACCGTCGCACTTCCGTGGGCGTTCGGGGCGGGCGTGAACGTCAGGGTGCCATCCGCCGACACCGATGGAGCCGTGCTGAACAGCGCAGGATTGTCGGTCGTGACGAGGAATCCGACGACTTGTGCCGACTCGTTGGCAGGCCCAGGACTGATGCCTGTCGCCCAGCCGACGAGCGACTGCGGGCCGGCATCCTCGATCACGGCTTGATCGCCGCCGCCGAGGAACGTGGGGGCGACGTTGGGGACGTAGCTCCCGAAATCGGACGATGAGTGGATCTCGCCGTCGGAGAGATCGTCGAACTGGTAGCCCTCGCCGACGACGGGCGTTCCCAGCACCACCGGGATCGATCCAACGACGACATTCGTGCCGGCACGGACGAACTGGAGATCGAAGCGGTGCGGGCGGCCGTCCCCGATAAACTCGATGTTGAAGTTCGCCGTCTGGCCGGCGCTGACCCCGGCGAGCGTGCCGGTGTGGTTGACGATGCGAACGCGCGGATCGGAGGCGCGGACGGTGATGTCCATCGCGATGTTCGTCACGGCGTTCTCGATCGCCGCGGTGATCCCGCTGGCGACCGTCGCCCCGAAGCCGGTCGTGATCTGGAAGTAGAACGGATCGCCCGGGTCGATCGGATCGATCGTGCCGTTGGCGATCGACGTCGTGGAGCGATTGACCGCACCGGTCAGCTTTGCCAAGGCCTCGAGCCCTTGACGGGGAGCGAACGCCGGTTCGGCATTCGTGCCCAGCCCGATGACGAGGGCCCCGAGCGCGTTGAGGCCGGTGACCGTCTCCTGGAATCCGGCCCCGGCGCTGTATGGGGTCGTGCCTCGCGAGGCTGCGGTCAAATCGGTGACCGGCAGCGCGACACCGCCGGTGCCGGTGAGGACCGTTTCCCCCTTCGGCTGATAGGCGAAGCCGGTGTCGGTGGCCGTGAGGATGACCGGAAGGGCCCCGGCGCGGAAGCCGCCGCCGCCGATGGTGCCGTCCGGGGCAAGAACGTTGTTGGCCGGATCGGGGACGAACGATGCGAAGCTCGGAACGTCGCCGCTCGCTCCCGGCGTGAGCTGTGTCGAGACCAGACCAGCCGGGCCGCTGTCGGTGATCGTGGCGTTGTTGTTGCCGTCGAAGCCGATGCCGGTGACGAGCTGATAGAGCGCCTCGATGTCGGTCTCCGGTCCGTCGCCGCCGTAGCCCGGCGCCATCCGGTCGAGGGCCGACTGGATCGAGAGGCTGAAGCCCGGGGTCGTCGAGGCCACGATCGGCTGGTTGAGGGTGAAGGGACGACCGGCGGAGTACTCCGCGGCGAAGTTCGCATACTCCTCGAATCGCCCCACGCCGAAGCCGAAGTCGACCCCCGGGAGCGTCGTCTGCAAGGAGCTGATGATCGTCGGGAAGGCCGCCCGCACCAGCGGGCTGTTGCCGGCGAAACTCCCGGTATCGTCGAACAGGAGGAAGACGTCGACCATCGTCGTCACGCCACCGCCGCCCGGAATCGTGATGCTCACCGACTGGTTGAAGACCTCGCCATCGGCGAGCGAAGCCGTGATCACCCCGGGGGTAACGACGCCCACGGCGGGATTGCTCGTCCCGGCCGGCCAGAGGATCCCACCGGAGGTCTGCGGGTAGGTGACGAGACCGGCCGATGCGGAATCCCTCCGCACCACGTACGCACCCGGCGCCAGCCCGTAGAAGTGATACGAACCATCCTCGCCAGTCACCGATCCCGGCTCGTCGGCGTCGTGGAAGTCGTTGCGGTTGCGGTCGATGTAGACGCTCACCCCCGGTCGCAGGTATTCGCCCGGATCCCGGACATGGTCGGCGTCGGTATCGTCAAACACGGAGCCATGGATCTCATTGGCGCGGTAGCGATTCCCGAAATCGACCGCCGTCTGGCTCGTCGGACCGACCGTCACCACCTGCACGGTGGCCGCCGCCGCGGTGCCGGCCAACTCGGCTGGAAGGATCTCCCGGACGGTGTACGTTCCCCGCGACAGGTGGAGGAACGAATACGTGCCCGCCTCGTTGACCGCCGGCGTGAAGTAGAGATCGGTGGCGGTGATGGTCGAGGGCTCGGTCGGATCCTTGACCCCGTTGTCGTTCATGTCGACGTAGACGGTGATGCCGCCGAGACCGCGCTCACCGGCGCCGCGGAGGCCGTCGCGGTCGGCATCGAAGAATGCCGTGCCAGCGATCGTGTAGGTCACGGTCTCGAGGTTGCTGAACGCGACCCCCGTCCGGGCCTCGCCGTTGAGCATCGTGATCGTCACCACGCCACCGGGATGGTTCGTGGAGGAGAAGCCCGTCTGGAGGACCTCTCGGATCTGGTTCCGGCCGTAGGGGACGCCGGTGATCGTGTAGCTTCCGGCGGCATCGGTCGTGGCGACCGGTTCGTCGACGTCGAGCGTCGCATTGCCGTTGAGATCGGAGTAGACGACCCACCCCGAAAGCGGGGCATCGGTGACGTCGACGAGGCCGTTGGCATTCGCGTCGCTGTGAACGGTGCCAGAGACCGACCCGGTGGTGGGGAGCAGGGTGAAGAAGTCAGCCGTGTGGGCGCCACCGATCGTCACGTTGATCGCGGCGCTGGCCGACTTGCCGATCGCCGTCACCCAGCCGGCATCGGGAATCTGGGAGATTCTCTGCGGGCCGGCCGGCACGCGGGAGAACGCGTAGCGTCCGGTGGCGTCGGCGATCGCAATCGGATCGGTCGGGCTCTGGACGCCGTCGCGGTCGAGATCGAGATAGAGCGTGGCCCCGACGGCGCCACTCTCCCCGACGTCGGCCAAGCCGTTGCCGTTGGCGTCGTTCCAGACGGTCCCCGTGATCGAGCCGATCCGCTCGCGGTTGCCGAAGCTCACCCCGGCCGTGGCGGCACCACTGAGTTGGAGAAACGAGCGTGCCTGTGAGGGCGGATTGGTCGCCACCCAGTCAGTTGGAGCGACCTCGCGGACGGTGACCGGGCCGTAGGGGACGCCGGTGAAGGAGTAAGCGCCCGTGGGATCGGTGAGCGTGGTCGGCTCGGTGGCACCGGCGAGACCGTTGCCGTCGGTGTCGATGAACACCTGCCATCCGGCGAGGCCCGGTTCACCGGCGGTTTGGCCGCCGTCGCCGTCGACGTCGTTGAAGACGAGGCCACTGATCGATCCCGCCGCAGGGACGAGATCGAAGAAATCGACGGTGTTGGCACTGCCAAGGGCGACATTCACCCCACGCGAGGCGGGGCTGTCGACGGCGTTGATCCATCCGGCCGGCACGACTTCGCTGATCGTGTAGCTGCCGGTGTGGATGCCAGCGAACGAATAGCCGCCGGCGGCATCGGTGAGCCGGCTCGGCTCGCCGGCATCGACCAAGCCGTTGGCGTTGAGGTCGACAAACACCGTCCTGCCGGCCAGCGCCGGCTCACCCGCTCCGGACAATCCGTCACCGTTGAGGTCGTTGCGAACGGTCCCCTCGATCGACCCCACCTGGGGGATGAGGTTGCCGAAATTGGCGGTCGCGGTCGCGCCGGAGGCGACGGTCACCGTCCGACGGTCGGTCGCGCCGACGAGGGGAAACAGGCCGCCGACGGTGGGGCGGAGACCACCAGCGGGGACCTCGAACACGGTCACCGTCCCCGGCGTCACGCCGGTGATGCGGTAGCTGCCGTCGGCTGCGGTCGCTGCGGCCGGTTCCCCGGGGTTCGGGATCGCGTCGCCGTTGGTGTCGATGAACATCGCCCAGCCGGCGATCCCGGGCTCACCAGCCTCGCGTGTACCGTTCTCGTTGCGGTCCTCGAACACCGTCCCCGCGACGGTGCCGGTGACCGGGGGAAGCGCCACGTTGGGGAAGCTTGCCCGCTGTTCCCGTCCGTCGCGGATCCGCACGGTCTGCCGATTCGTGAAGCCGGGCGTCGGCGCGAAGCCTGCCGGCACGACCTCGACGAGGTTGATGTTGCCGGCGGTCAGTCCGGTGATCGCGAACCGCCCGTCGATATCGGTGACGGTGCTCCGTTCGCCGGCGTTGAGGACACCGTTGTTATTGGTGTCGACGAACACCGTCCAGCCCGCGAGGCCGTTCTCGGCGGGATCATCGATGCCGTTGCGGTTGGCGTCGTTGAAGACATCGCCCGAGACGCTGCCGACGAGCATCTTTCGCGGCTCGAGTCTCTCGACGTTGAACGGCCTGCGACGACGAAGCGACGCCGGCTTCCGCGATCGCGCCTCGAGGAATCGCGGGCTGCTTCTCCACGGGCGACACCGGCTCGAGACACGACGCTTCATCGGAACGACTTCCCTGAAGAACACCCACGACCGGACCGTCGGTCCTGTGGGGCGGTGATTGTCGTCCGATTCCGCGTGGAATCCTTGCATGGCGATCAATCGACGCGTCGGAGCATACGCTTCGAGGGCGGCGTGCAGTGACCCGATCTCACTGACAATTCCGACAGCGCGACGCTTACGCTTGCAATCCCGAAAGAGTGCCGTTGCTCAATCGCATCGCTGCGACGTCTTCCGGAATAAACGCAGGTCTGGCTATGGAAACGCAGCGACGCCGGCGTTGCCTTTTCATGCCTGCCGTTGCCTGCCATCACTGGCCGTGCTGGCGCATCGCACCGATGATCCCGTCGGAAATCTCCCTCGAGATTCGCCCCTGCTGGGTGATGTCGCTGATGCCGGTCGCGGTCGCCGCGGCACGGCCGATCATCACGGTGGGATTGAACCCGGCCACGGCTCCGATCGGCACCGCGCCTGGGGTCATCCGTCCCTTGTCGGAAGTATCGAGGACGAAGAACGCCTGTCCGCCGGCGGTCTGCGGATCGCAGAGAACGACGTCGACGCCCACCTTCTTGTTGCCAGCGCCGAAGCCGACGAGGCCGCGCGCCGCGGCGCTGCCGTCGTCGAGGGTCACCACCTCGCCGCGGAGTTGCCAGCCATCGGCCGGCGGCGGATCGGGGCGATTCCAGAACACGACCGGGAGCCCGGCCCCGGCGAGCGCGTTGGCCACTTGCTGCGCGATCGACCACCCTGCCGGGGCCTGGCGGTCGAAGCCGGCCACCATGTCGGAGACGCGGGGGCGGTCCGCCATCATCCGCCGCAGCGGGCCCTGGGGGAGTCCGGCGGCGGCTGACTGCTGGAGCTGCTGTTCCAGGCCAGGCTCCATCGGGAACGGGACGACATAGATCCGCGCCGGCGGCCGCGCCGGCCAGGGGATCGCCGCCGCGACGGGGGTGGACGAGGTCGGCCCGATGGACAAGCCCTGGGCCGGGCAGCGGTTGCCGGAAACGAGCCCAGCCGCGACGAGGGGAAGGATCAGGCCGCGGCGGAGGATCGTGACGGATCGCGGTCGGGAAGAGAGCGAAGGCATGGGCATCTCGTTCGGGGGACAAGCCTGCGGGCGTGGCGGCTCGATGCCGTTTGGGAGGCAGGAACGATCATCCCGCTCACCCGTTGGCGCCGGCAAGAGCAGATTGGGGAGTGGAGAGCCCCTCGGCCGGTTCGCGTTCGTGCCGGAACGGGGTAGGATTTCCTTCGAGATATCCCTTCACCCCCATCGCGCTGCCATGAACCTCTTCCGCCACAGGGAGGACATCCTCCCGGTGACCTGCATCGTGACGCTCTCGCTCCTCGACCTGCTCGTGTTTTTCGAGGCCCGGAGCGTGTGGATGCTCGCCGCCTGGCTCGTGATCGGGATCGGGCCGAAGGCGTGCATCTGTTCCTGGAACCATCATCACCAGCATCTCTTCACCTTCCATCAGGCGATCCTCAATCGGGTCCTCGAGATCTCCTACGCCTTCCATACCGGCATCACGACCAACGCCTGGGTGCTCCACCACGTCGTCGGGCACCACGTCCATTATCTCGACCAGACGAAGGACGAGTCGGCTTGGAAGCGGCGCGATGGTTCGACGATGGGGGAGCTGGAATACACCGCCGTCATCGCGCTGACCGGTTATCTTCGCGCGCTGCGCGTGTCGTGGCGGTATCCGCGCTACCAGCCGGGCTTCTTCGGGATGGGGCTGGTCGTCCTCGGGCTGCTCGCGGCGGCCTTCGTGTTCAATCCGCTCAACGCCCTGTTCGTGTTTGCGATTCCGATGGTGGCCGGCTACGTGATCACCTGCTGGCACACCTACTGCCACCACGCCGGCCTCGATACGCAAAATCCCTACGAGGCCTCCCACAACATCATGCACCGCACCTATAACATCCTCACCGGCAACCTCGGCTACCACACGGCGCACCATGTGAAACCGAAGCTCCATTGGTCGAAGCTGCCTGAGTTTCACGCGACGATCGCCGATCGGATCCCGGATCACCTCTACATCAAGCCGTTTTTCCCGATGAGCCTGCTTCCGGCGGGGGATGAACGGATCCCGGGGCGCGCGGGGACAGCGTCCTGAAGGGCGACGGCGGCTTCCCCGCATCCGCGGCGAGCGTTGGCCCGATGCGTTTGGGGCATCTCTGTGGGCATCGGTCGCCTCGTCTCGTTCTCGTCGCCGCGGCTGGCGCCCCCCCCGTCATCGGCGGGTGGCTCATGAGGGAAGGTATTTCGTCGACGACGGAGTGGGATCGATGAGGGCCGCGGCAGCGGGGAGCCCGACGGCCGAACAGGCCTCGGCGTCCCAGGTGATCGGCTTCTCCATCCGCAGGGCGAGGACGCCGAGCATGCCGAGCTCGGTGATCCTTGCTCCCACCTCGAACGGCGAGTAGGTCTTCGTGTCTCCGGCGCAGGCGAGCACCCATTCGAACATGTGGGAATTGTTCACCTTGCTCCAGCGCGGCCGCTCCCCCTTCGCCACCCGGCCCGGATCCCACTGGAGCGCTTCGGTGTCGATCCGCGGCTCGGTCCTCGTGATCGCGGCCACCGCCGGTTGATCGGCGCCGCTGAAAGCCTCCGCCCCCTTCAGCCGCACCTGGCAGTCGGTGTTCCAAAGCCCCGCCGACAGCGTTCCCTCGCTCCCCACCAGGAGGCATCCGGTGGTGCCGACCGGGCCGCGCGTGACCTCCTCGGGGGGAAGGTTGTCCTTGCCGGTGTAAAAGAACATCGTCACCGGCCCGCGATTTCCCCGGGCCGCGAAGTCGTAGCGGATCGTGCACCGGGTAGGGAAGGATTCGTGGCCGAGATCCTCGCCGCTGGCCTCGATCCGGCTCGGAGCTCCCAAATCGAGGGCGCGGTAGGCGAGCTGGAATCCGTGGCAGCAAAAGTCGGCGATCGATCCGCCCCCGAAGTCATACCAGCCGCGCCAGCTCCCCGGATGGTAGAGGCCAGACTTGTACGGACGCCGCGGCGCCGTGCCGAGCCAGAAGTCCCAGTCGAGGCCGGTGGGAATCGGATCGGCGTCGGCGGGGCGATCGACCCCGTTCGGCCAGCCATGGGCCGGATGCCAAACATGGACCTCGCGGATCGGTCCGAGGATCCCCGATCGAACCACCTCGAAGCTCCGGCGAAATCCCTCCGTCGAGCAGCCCTGATTGCCGGTCTGGGTGGCGAGAGCGGGGTGATCGAGGGCCAGCCGTTCGAGCGCCCGGCATTCGGCCACCGAGTGCGCCAGCGGCTTCTCGCAATAGACATGCTTCCCCTGCTCGAGGGCGGCCCGGCAGATCGGCACATGCCAGTGATCCGGAGTGGCGATGATCACCCCATCCACCTCCGACTCCTCCGCGAGCAACTCGCGGTAGTCGGAGTAGGCCCGGGCCCCGGCGAGTTCCTGGATCTTGCCCGCGGTCTCCAACTGCTTTCGGTCGACGTCACAGATCGCGACGACCCGCTGGTCGAGCTTGGCCAGCTCCTGGAGCAGGTAGCCACGCATCTGTCCCCCCATGCCGATGCAGGCAAAGGTGAGCGGCCGGTCGTCGGCACGCCCCGTCGTGGCCCGCGTTGTGGCGACCGTCGCCGCTCCGACGGCAGCGTGTCGGAGAAGCCTGCGGCGGGAGAGCGAAAAGCGGGCGGACGCGGTCTTCGACATGGAGGGATTCCGACGGGAGGCGGGAGAAAGAGGATTTGAGGCAAGCGTGGCGATCGCCCCGCGGAAGAGGCTACCGGGGCTCGAAGCGTCGCCGTCGAGGGGAAGACCGCGCTTCGAGCCGTTCCCAAGGCCGTCACAGTCCTTCAGCGGCGAGCTTTGCCTCGACCATGGCGGCCATGTCGTTGGCCTGATCCTCGAGTTCCTGGAGGAGTTCTTCGTCCTCGTCGTCACTCGCCCGGCGGGCGAGAACGAGGAGATATTGGGCCTCGTTCCGCCACGCCTTGAGCCAATCCGGCCGCGTCGACACGGGACGATGAAGGAGCCCCTGGAGCCGGTGGAAGGGGTCGGCAGAAGAGTTCATGGGGGAAGAGTGTAGCCCTCGGACGTGAATCGCTCCACGGCCCGGCGCGGTATTCTTTTCCTCATGAAAACCACCACACTTCTGACGATCTGCCTGGCCACGATCCTCCTCCTCCCCGTTCTGGCCGACGACCCGGCCCCCGCGGAGAAAGCGCCCGGGCCGATCTCCGAGCCGGTCGGTCGCGGTGACGGTGACCGGACGGTGACGCCGGTCAATCAGGTTCTCACCCCGATGGGCCGGCAGGTCGAACTCCCCGGTCTCCGCCCCCAGGCGATCGCGCTTGCCCCTGACGGAAAGCTGGCCGTCACTTCGGGAAAGACCAACGAGATCGTCGTCATCGATCCGGCTTCGGGTGAGGTGCGGCAGCGGGTGCAGCCTGCCGCTACCGAAGTCATCAAGCCCACCGATACCGATCGGAACCTCAAGCCTGATGCCAAGGCGATCGAGAGCTTCACCGGTCTCCGCTTCGCCCCCGACGGCCAGCGACTCTACATGAGCAATGTTCACGGATCGGTGAAGGTTTTCGCCGTGAGGGACGGTGTCGTGGCCCCCGCGCCTGCGATCCCGCTCCCCTCGACCGGCCTTGCCAAGCGT
>JBIIQL010000617.1:0-2598 GCA_044342095.1 Pirellulales bacterium | reverse complement strand
CTTCACCACGGCGCCGGTCTGCTCGCCGAGCCGCTCGGCGCTGATCACGGGGATGTCTCAGACGGCGATCGGCGCCCATCACCATCGCAGCGGCCGCGGCGTCCTCAAGATCGAACTCCCAGCGAGCGTCAGGCCGCTCCCTGCGATCCTCCAGGACGCCGGCTATCACACCTGCATCGGCGACGGCCTCGGTGCGGCCGGGGACGGCCGTCTCGGCAAGACCGACTACAACTTCGAGTGGGACGCGGCGATCTATGACGGGCATGACTGGGGCGGTCGGAAGCCGGGGCAGCCGTTCTTCATGCAGGTGATGCTCCCGGGGGGCAAGCTCCGGGGCGAATCGCTCGAGTCGATCCGGGCGCTCTCGAAGCGTGCGATCGACACGTTCGGCGCCGCGATCGGGCCCGACGACGTCGATCTGCCTCCTTACTATCCGCGAGATCCGGTGATCCTCGAGGATCGCGCCGCCTCTCTCGATGCGGTCCGGTTCACCGATGCCCATGTGGGGCGGGTGCTTGCGCGTCTGGAGGCCGAGGGGATCCTCGATGACACGGTGGTGATCTTCATGACCGATCATGGCATCAGCCATGCGCGGGGAAAGCAATTTCTCTACGACGAGGGGACGCGGATCCCGCTGATCGTCCGCGGCCCAGGGATTCCCCGCGGGAGTCGCCGCAGCGACCTCGTCATGCAGATCGACCTGGCGGCGATCACGCTCGCGATTGCCGGACTGGCCTGCCCGCCGGGGATGCAGGCCCGTGATCCCTTCGCGGCCGGCTACGAGCCGCGCGAGGCGGTGTTTGCCGCCCGCGACCGCTGCGACGAGACGGTCGACCGGATCCGTTCGGTGCGCACGCCGCAATGGCTCTACGTACGAAACTTCTACCCCCGCCGCCCCTTGCTCCAGCCCAATGCCTACAAGGACGGCAAGGCGATCGTGAAGCGGCTCCGCGAGCTTCACGAATCCGGCGCCCTCGACCTGCTCCAGGAAGCGATCCTCTTCGCCGACGAGCGGCCGGAGGAGGAGCTCTATGCCTGGCCGGAGGATCGGCACCAGCTGCGGAATCTGGCGGCCGATCCGGCCCATGCAGACGAGCTTGCCGATCTCCGCCGCCGGCTCGGGGCCTGGATGGCGGCCTGCGGCGATGCCGGGCCGGAGCCCGAAGCGATGTACGACAGCGACATGGCCGTCTACCTTGCCCCTGGGAGGCCGGATGTGGAGCGGAACATCACCACGATGAAGGCCTGGGCGACCGAGGGGAAATAAATCTCCCTCGATGGAAAACGCCCCCCTGCACAGAACCCCCCGTCCGTGGGGATCTCGTAGCCCTTAAGAGTGGGCTGGCCAGGGGTGTGCCGCCGCCCGGTCTCCAGGAGACCTGTCCGTGCGCCTCGCGTCGCATGCGGGGGACGTGGAAGCGTGCTTCGCGGCCATCGTCGACAAGGGCTGGGTTCCCGCGGTGCGCTTCGCCGATGGGATCGATTCCACCGCGGTGGTCGGCGAGTCGATGGCGACGCGGTCCCCGAGCGTCGTGTGGAGCAAAGAGGACGCCGACGCGGTCCCCGAGACGGTGACACTCGGGAGCTCTACCTCCGGCGGAAGCCGCTACGAGCTGCTCGAACGGAAGGGCTGGGGAGGAATGGGGGAGGTGTGGATCGCGCGTGATCGCGAGCTCAATCGGGAAGTGCTTCTCAAGCAGGTGCTCCCGAGGCTCGCCGAGAATCGGCAGAGCCGGGGGAGGTTTCTCCGCGAGACCCGTACCGGCGCGAATCTCTACCGCGTCCTTGGATGGCTCGATGAGGCAAAGCCGCCGTACGACCAGTCGCAGGGGATCATGGAAAAGCTCGTCGCCGAGCAGGCGTCGAAGGAACGTCACGCCCTGGGATGGATTCACCACCTCCTTGACGAAGCCAACTTCCGTCCGCCGCTTGCCGACGCCCTCGTCGAGCGGGGTGAGAAATGCTCTGCTGTTGCAGCAGCGGCCCGGCGATTGGCCGCGGCGACGCGCCTCGGGGCCTTCCCGGCGGCCCCCTTCTCGATGCCGACGAAGAAGCTGAACACGAGCGAGAGCAGTGCCATCGCGAAGATGTTGAGAAACAGTTGGGAGAGGAAGACGAGCATCCCGACCCGGAAGGGAATCTTCCAAAGGAGCACCTGTACCACGCCACCGGCGCAGAGGGCGAAGAGGACGGGGAGATAGCGGATCATCGGCACGTAGCCGAGCACATACCACTTCAGCCCCATCGGCTCACGGAGCCAGGTGAGATAGCTGTAGTTGGGGGGAAAGGCGATCCCGAGGCGCGGATCCTGCATGAGCCGGGCGAAGCCGTAGCCGGAGAAATCGTAGACGAGGAACACGGTGATCCAGACGGCAAACACGGTCTTCACGGCGGCGAGGATCGTCCCCGGGCCCTCCTCCGACCAGAAGGCCGTGGTGCGAACGAGGATGAAGACGGCGATCGGGAGCATGAGCAGCCAAAAAAGGATCGGCAGCAGACTCGTGTGTTCGATCGACGGGATCATGCCACTACCCATGCCGGGGAGTCGGGAAGCATCGTGACGATCGGTGAGGAGGCGGGCTGCGTCCGCGGGGCAAA
>JBIIQL010000616.1:0-2599 GCA_044342095.1 Pirellulales bacterium | reverse complement strand
CCACGAGGAGCGTGCTGACAAGCAGGAAGGCATGCTTGAGGAACGTGCTGACGACCACGAACGCCACCACCCACAGCACCGTCGTGAACGGGTCGGAGGGAAGGAAGCGGTGGAGCCAGGGGTCGAGCTTCACGGAGGAATAGAGGAGCGCCTCGTCGGCCCGCTTGCTCAACATCACGGTGTCGAGGGTTTTCCGTGCCGTTGTCGCCTCCTCCGGCGAGAGGAGATTGGAGGCGAGTTGCTCGTTGATCACCTTTTCCTGGGTCGTGTTGATCTCGATCCGCTTCCGGGCGTCGTCGATCCGCCGGCCGTTCCACGATTGCAGGGAGTCGCCATTGAGCGTGACTTCGATGATCGGGAACAGGGCGGCGATGTTCGCGCCCCACAAACTGGCGACACCGGCGGAGCAGAGGAACGACGCCAACAGGAGCGGCCAACTCTTGGCGGCGTCCCGAAGGGCACGGAGGAAATATTGCATGGACGGTTTGTTTCCTGGTCCCCGCGACGACGGCCCTGGGGGCGCCGGGATTGGTCCTGGCGCTGCCACTGAATCACCGTCATGCCGCCGCCCCCTGCGGGCGTCGGTTTCATTGCCTCGGTTGGACACGACGTCCTCCAGCGGCCTCATGGGAATCGGAAGAAACGGGGTGGAGGGGTGACCGCGATTTGGCGGGATCCTCCCTGGGCAGGCGGCGGAAACGCGGCAAGACAGGCAAGCCGGCGAATCGAGTGACGCTCTGCGGGGCGGGAAGGTAGTCCCCGCCGCCCGTCGGTTCAAGGGAGGTTGACCGGGGGATTTTTACCGCGGCCCCTGCCCGATCCGGAGTTCAGCCGCCAACAGCGTGTTGGCCAGGAGCATCGCCACCGTCAACGGCCCGACGCCGCCGGGGACGGGCGAGATGGCCCCGGCCACCTCGGCCACCGGGGCGAAATCGACGTCTCCCACGAGCCTGCTCCCCCCCTTGGCGGCCGGGTCGGCGATCCGGTTGATCCCGACGTCGATGACGGCCGCCCCCGGCTTCACCATGTCGGCCGTGACGAGTCCTGCCTTCCCGACGGCAGCGACGAGGATGTCGGCCTGCCGGCAGATCGCGGCGAGATTCTCCGAACGGCTGTGACAGATCGTCACGGTCGCGTCGCCGCCGGTGCCCCGCGAGGCGAGGAGGAACGCCAGCGGCTTTCCCACGATGTCGCTGCGGCCGATGATGACGGCGTGCTTTCCCGCCGTCTCGACGCCGGCGTCGATGAGCATCCGCTGTACCCCTGCCGCCGTGCAGGGAACGAACCGGGGGCGTCCCTGCGAGAGGAGCCCGGCATTCTCCGGATGAAATCCGTCGACGTCGCGGTCGGCGGGCACCGCATCGAGGACGCGCTGGGTGTCGACATGCCCCGGCAGCGGCAGTTGCACGAGGATCCCGTCGGCCGGTCCCTGCTCGTCGCGGGCGAGGGCCCCGACGAGCGCCACGAGCGCCTCGGTGTCGGCCGTCGCCGGCACGCGCACCACCTCGGCATCGATCCCCACCCGCGCCGCAGCGCTCGCCTTGCTCTTCACATAGGAGGCGCTCGCCGCCATCTCGCCGACGAGCACCACGACGAGCCGCGGCACCCGTCCGGCCATCCGCGAAAACGTCGTCACCTCGTCGCGGAGCGAGTCCTCGATCCGCGCGGCGAGGGCCTTTCCGTCGAGCGTCCTGGCAGTCATCGGCGCTTCTCCTCTGTCCAGACCTTCCAGCGGCGATCGATCCCGGCCGTGTCGGCATCCCCTTCGTGGAAGACGACGAGGTAGCGGAGGACGAGCGTTTCCCCCTCGGGGATCGTGTAGTTCCCGGCCCCCTCCGGCTCGCCGGCAAAGTCGTGGATCCCGAAGGGATTCGCTCCCGACAGGCCGTATTCACGGGCATGCCACCAGGTCGGATGCCGGAGATTCAACGGATGATCGAGCATGGCGATCCCGTAGGCCTTGCCGTCGACGGCGCCGGAGTAATCGACCCACCGGGCCCGCTTCCCCCACGCCGCGGCGTCGACGAGCCCCTCGGAATTGACGAGCCTGCCACCGGCCCCCTGCGAGCCGTTGGAATCCTTCGGCTGGAGCTGCGGGCGGACGCGGAGGGCGAAGCTCCCCTCCTTCGTGTCACCGAAAGTCACCGGCCCGCCATCGGCGACGAGTTCGAGCGTGACGTCGATCGACCGCGCATTCTCATCGGCCGAGAAGATCATCGTCCGATGCTCGGTGAGCACAGGCTTTCCCTCGGCATCGACCCATCGGCTCGTCGTCTCGAGGATCGCCGTCTCCCCGCTCTCGCAGCGGTCGATCGAGACATGCTCGACGTGCGGCACCGGCGCATCGGGGCCGGCGCCATGGGCCCGCGGCGCCCAGAAGTCTTGGCCGTTGACGCTGCCATGCGTGAACCAAAGCGATTCGTGGTGGGGATGATCCTCTGGCTCCCCCGCCACTCCCTTCTCGATCGGCCAGGATCGCGTCAGGGGCACACCTCCCGGGGCGCGAAGCGGATAGAGAATCGGCTTGTCGTGCCCCGTGAAGCGGTAGCTCGTGAACTCCGCGCCATCGATCGTCACCGTCACGCGGTCGTCGTGCCGG
>JBIIQL010000615.1:0-2600 GCA_044342095.1 Pirellulales bacterium | reverse complement strand
GGAGAAGCTTGGCGAGATGGACGCGGTTCCGTTCACCGCCGGAGAGCGTCCCGACCTTCTTTTGCTGGTCTGGCCCCTGGAAGTTGAACTTGGCGACGTAGCTGCGGGCGTTCACCGTCCGCTTGCCGAGTTCGATCGTGTCGTGGCCACCGGAAATCTCCTCGAAAACCGTCTTGGCGGGATCGAGCGCGTCGCGGCTCTGGTCGACATAGCCGATGTCGACGGTTGGCCCGACGCGGAGCGTGCCGGTGTCGGGTTTCTCCTGGCCGACGAGCATCCGGAAGAGCGTCGTCTTACCAGCGCCGTTGGGCCCGATGATGCCGACGATGCCCCCGGGGGGGAGGCGGAAGGAGAGGTTTTCGAACAGCACCTTGTCGCCGAAGGCCTTGGAAAGCCCCTCTCCCTCGATGACGAGATCGCCGAGCGGACGGCTGGCCGGGATGAAAATCTCCACCTCGGTATCGCGGGTGGCGGCCTGCTCGGCTGCCAGCTTCTCGTAGGAAGCGACCCGCGCCTTGCTCTTGGCTTGCCGCGCCTTCGGCGACATCCGGATCCACTCGAGCTCCTTGTCGAGCGTCTTCTGGCGGGCACTGGCCTGCTTTTCCTCGAGCTCGAGCCGGGCCTTCTTCTGAAAGAGCCACGACGAATAATTTCCCTCGAAGGGGATTCCCCGGCCATGGTCGACTTCCAGGATCCATTTCGCGACGTTGTCGAGGAAGTAGCGGTCGTGGGTCACGGCCACGACGGTGCCCGGATATTCGGCGAGGTGTTTCTCGAGCCAGTTGACGCTCTCGGCGTCGAGGTGGTTCGTCGGTTCGTCGAGGAGGAGCATGTCGGGGCGCTCGAGCAGGAGCTTGCACAGCGCAACCCGGCGCCGCTCGCCGCCGGAAAGATTGGTCACCTCCCAATCACCGGGAGGGAGGTTCATCGCGTCCATCGCGATCTCCACCTGCCGGTCGAGATCCCAGGCTCCGCGGGCCTCGATCTGGTCCTGAACGGTCGCCTGCTCCGTGAGCAGCTTCTCCATTTCCTCCGGCTCCATCGGCTCGCCGAGTCGGGCGTTGATCGCCTCGAACCGGGTGAGAATGGCGCGCGTCGGAGCGACCGCCTCCATGACGTTCTCGAACACCGTCTTCGTCGGGTCGAGCTTCGGCTCCTGCTCGAGGTAGCCGGCCGTGTAGCCGTCAGCGAGGCGGGTTTCCCCTTCGTACTCCCGATCGATCCCCGCCATGATTTTCATGAGGGTGCTCTTCCCGGCGCCGTTGCGGCCGAGGAGCCCGATCTTCGCCCCCGGATAGAAGGCGAGGTTGATGTTCTTGAGGAGTTCCCGCTGTCCGAACTTCTTGGTCAGGTCGGTGATCTGATAGATGAAAGCGGCGCCCATCGGGAAGTCTTCTGTGCGGAGGGGAGGGATCGCGGCCAAGCCGCGGGCAGGAGGACCGCCAATGATACCACCCCGGGCCCGGACCGTGGACGCCGCCGTCTCCGGAGCAGCCCCCCGCCGCCGCGCCCCGCTGAGGATCGCGGCGGCGGGGGGCTGATGGACTGCGGCACCCCCATCCACTACGATTTCCGCGGCGGCTTCCATCCGAGGCGGCCGTCCCGATCAATGGCGAGGAGAATCCGAATCCATGGCTGGCTACGCGAATCCCGATGTCCTGGTGAGCACCGAGTGGGTGGCCGAGCACGCCCACGATCCGAACGTGCGGATCGTCGAATCGAACGAAGACCGGGCGCTCTACACCCAGGGGCACGTGGCCGGCGCCGTCGAGATCGACTGGCAGGTCGACCTCCAAGATCAGGTGCGGCGCGACTACGTCGATCGGGCAGGATTCGAGAAGCTTTGCCGCGAAAACGGAATCTCCAACGATACGACGGTCGTCTTCTACGGCGACAAGAACAACTGGTGGGCCTGCTACGCCTTTTGGGTGTTCAAGCTCTACGGCCATCCCGACTGCCGGATCATGAACGGCGGCCGGAAGAAGTGGCAACTCGAGGAACGGCCCTGGTCGACCGACCGCGTCCATGTGAAGCCCGGGCACTACACGGCCCCCGAGCAGGACGGCTCGGTGCGTGCCCTCCGCGACGAGGTCCTCAAGCACCAGAAGGGGGGCAAGCCCCTCGTCGACGTCCGCTCGCCCGAGGAGTACTGCGGCGATCGGCTTCACATGCCCGACTATCCCAACGAGGGAGCGCTCCGTGGTGGCCACATCCCCGGTGCCGTCAACATCCCTTGGCCGCTGTCGGTCAACGAGGATGGCACGTTCAAGTCGGCCAAGGATCTCGAGAAGCTCTACGTGAAGGGAGCGGGGCTGAAGCGCCGTTCCCCCACGATCGCCTATTGTCGCATCGGGGAGCGTTCGAGCCTCACCTGGTTTGTCCTCACCTTCCTCCTCGGTTTCGCCAAGGTGAAGAATTACGACGGTTCGTGGATGGAGTGGGGCAACTGCGTCGGGGTGCCGGTCATCAAGGGAACCACCCCCGACGGGTCGCCGGCGTGACCGGCCACGCCGGGCAACCCAGCCACCGCTCGGTGGACCGGACTCGACCGGCCATCGCCGTTGTAAGTCTGTAGCGATCGATCCAGCCCACCCCGTCAA
>JBIIQL010000613.1:0-2604 GCA_044342095.1 Pirellulales bacterium | reverse complement strand
TGATGCTCGTCGCCTGCTGCCCCGGCGGCACCGCGTCAAACGTCGTCACGTATCTGGCCCGCGCCGACGTCGCGCTCTCGGTGATCATGACGACCTGCACGACGCTCGCGGCGGTGATCCTCACGCCGCTGCTCACGAAGCTCCTCGCCGGCCAACTCGTCGAGGTCGATGCCCTGGGGCTGTTTTTCTCCACGCTCCAAGTGGTCGTTCTCCCCGTCGTCGCCGGGATGGCGGTCAACCGCTGGCTCCCGGGGATTGTCCGCCGCGTTCTCCCGATCGCGCCGCTGGTGAGCGTGATCACGATCGCGCTGGTGTGTGCGAGCATCATCGGCCAGAACGCCGCTGCCGTCCGTTCCGCCGGGCCCAGGCTCCTCGGCGCGGTCGTCCTTCTCCACGCGATTGGCTTCGGCGTCGGCTATCTCTGGGCCCGCCTCTTCGGCTACGACGTGGCGATCGCCCGGACGATCTCGATCGAGGTGGGGATGCAGAACTCGGGGCTCGGCGTCGTCCTGGCGCAGCGGCACTTTCCCGCCGAGCCCCTCACGGCCGTGCCGTGCGCGATCTCGAGCGTGGTCCATTCCTGTCTGGGGAGCCTCCTTGCCGGATGGTGGCGGCTGCGGCCGTCGGGCGACGGATGCCCGCTTCCGACCGACCAACCATGACGAGGAGCTGATGCCTGGACTGCTCGACAGATCGCGATCGGTCGCTCCGCCCGGATTCAATCGCTGGCTCGTGCCGCCGGCGGCGCTGTGCATCCATCTCTGCATCGGAATGGCCTATGGCTTCAGCGTCTTCTGGCTCCCCCTGACGCATGCCGTGGGGATCGACCACAGCGTTGCCCCCCCTGCCGACGTGACGCTCGCTGCCCGACTCGTCTCCACGGAGTGGGACTGGGACAAGCCCCTTCTCGGCTGGCTCTACACGCTGTTCTTCGTTTTTCTCGGCTCGAGCGCGGCGCTGTTCGGCACTTGGCTTGAGCGGGTGGGCCCACGCAAGGCGGCGTTCGTGTCGGCCTGCTGCTGGTGCGGCGGGCTCCTGCTTTCGGCGCTGGCCGTCCGCTTGCACCAACTGTGGCTCCTCTGGCTCGGCGCCGGGGTGATCGGGGGGATCGGATTGGGGCTCGGCTACATCTCGCCGGTGTCGACGCTCATGAAGTGGTTCCCCGATCGGCGCGGGCTTGCCACGGGCCTGGCGATCATGGGGTTTGGTGGTGGGGCGATGATCGGGTCACCGCTCGCCGACCGGCTCATGAGGTTCTATCAGTCGGCGACGAGCGTCGGCGTGGCTGAAACGTTCGTGACGCTCTCAGTGATCTACCTCGCCTTCATGATGCTCGGGGCCTTCGCCTACCGGGTGCCACCGGAGGGATGGAAGCCGGCTGGTTGGGCTGGTCCGAGGGGAGGACAGGCCGCGGAAACGACGCGGTCCTACACGGCCGCCGAAGCCTGTCGCACGCCGCAATTCTGGTTGCTGTGGGGTGTGCTCCTCTGCAACGTCTCGGCCGGAATCGGCGTCATCGGGATGGCATCGCCGATGCTCCAGGAGGTGTTTGGCGGCCGGCTCATCGGCAGCGATCGACCCTTCGAGCAACTCGACGCAGCTGAGCTTGCCCGCACCGCCGCCGTTGCGGCGGGGTTCACCGGCTTGCTCTCATTGTTCAACATCGTCGGCCGGCTGTTCTGGTCGAGCCTCTCCGACCGGATCGGCCGCCGCGCTACCTACGCGATCTTCCTCGTCGCCGGGGCAGGCCTGTTCGCCCTCGTGCCGGCCGCCGGCCGGGCAGGAAGCGTGGCGGCGTTCTGCGGACTCCTCTGCCTCGCCTTGACGATGTATGGCGGGGGATTCGCCGCGATCCCCGCCTACCTTGCCGACCTCTTCGGCACCGGCAGCGTGGGGGCCATTCACGGCCGCCTCCTCACCGCCTGGAGCGTTGCCGGCGTCCTCGGGCCGGTGCTCGTCAACTATCTCAACGAAGCGCAGGTCCGTGCCGGCATCCCTCGGGCACGGGCCTACGACCAGACGATGCTGGCGTTGGCTGGCGTGCTGCTTGTCGGGGCGGTGTGCAACTGGCTCGTTCGGCCGCTCGTGGCCCCGGGAATCGGTGCCTCGGCGCGCGTGGGAGACGGCAAGACTCTGTGGAATGAGGGGGAAGCGCCCGCCGCAGGCGAAGAAAAAAACTCGGCGTGGGGACTCGTGATCGCGTTCTGGTGCCTCGTCGGCCTTCCACTCGCCTGGGGTATCTGGGTGACGCTGCGGCAGACGTGGATTCTCCTCGGGTGACGAGGGCCCTGTCCGGAGCGGGGCAGCTTTGGGCTCGATCGGTGAGAGAGAGAACACGATGACCAAATGCATGATCGTGGGAAGAGCCGTGCTCGTCTCGCTCGCTCTGTTTGCGGGGGTGATCGTCGGGGCCGAGGCCGCGCTTGCTGACGACCGGCCGAACATCATCCTCATGATCGCGGACGACCAGGGCTGGGATGGGCTGTCGGTGGCGATGGCCCCTGACGTCGCGGCATCGACCCTGTTTCACACGCCGCGTCTCGAGGCCTTTGCCGGACAGGGGATGCGATTCTCGAATGCGTATGCCCCGGCGCCGGTCTGCTC
>JBIIQL010000612.1:0-2616 GCA_044342095.1 Pirellulales bacterium | reverse complement strand
GGATCGTGGCCTTCGAGCGGCCGGGGGATGCGTTGGCCGACGACGCCATGCCCCGGGACTACTCCTCCGTGACGAGCGAATCGACGTTGGAAGACACGGTCGCGCTCGCGTGCCGGCTCTTTCCCGCTTCCAAGCGGATCGCGCTCGTGGGACAAAGCGAGATCCACCCCGGCGTGATGGCCAGGTTCGACGCTACCGTCAGCCGGATCGCGAACGAGCGGGGGCTCGAGTATGTCGCGCTTGTTGACCTCGGGCTTGTCGAATTGCGTCGTCGGCTCCGCGAACTCCCCGCCGATTCGGCGGTCATCTATTTCGGCTATTGGAAGGACGAGGAGGGGCGATCGTATTTTCCGTCGGAGATTCTCCAGTCGCTCTGTGAGGAGACAAAGGCCCCTGTGTTTGGAATGCTCGACTCGCACATCGGTCAGGGCACCGTCGGTGGGGCGTGCAGCGATCTTCGAGCGATGGGGGCGGCCATGGGTCGCCTCATCCTGGCCAGCCGCGAGCGGCCGATTCCCCCACCGGTGACCGTCCCACCGGTGGTCATTCTCGATGATCGGGTGCTCGAGCGCTTTCGTGTGCCGGCTTCTCGGATCCCCGAAGGAAGCAGGGTGCTGTTCCGTGAGCCGCGGCTCTGGGACCGCTACCGGCCACAACTGATGGCCGGGGGAGCCGTGCTCGCGCTCCAGAGCCTGCTCATCATCGCGCTGGTGACGCAATCGCGCCGCCGTCGCCGTGCCGAGCGGATCGTCGCCGAGCAACGCGATCAGATCGCCCATGCGGGGCGGATCTCGACGCTCGGGCAACTGGCGGCTTCGCTGGCCCACGAGCTTGGCCAGCCCCTCGGAGCGATTCTCAACAACCTCGAGGCAGCGGAGATCCTCCTCCGCAACGACGAATCGGCGAATGCCGCCGAACTCCGCGCCATCGTCCGCGACATCGCCGCCGACGACGAGCGCGCTGGGGCTGTGCTCGATCGCATCCGGGCGATGATCCGCAAGCAGCGTTTCACCGTCGGGCCGGTCGAGGTGCCGGGGCTGATCCGCGGTGTGCTCACGCTCGTCGGGCCGCGGCTCGCCGCCGATGGTATCGGTGTCACGGTTGCCTGTGACCCGGCGCTTCCGCGGGTGGCGGGCGACGAGATCCTCCTCCAGCAGGCACTCCTCAATCTCCTCGGCAATTCGGCCGATGCTCTCCGGGTCTCCGAGGCGGACTCACCCGGAACGGGGGTGCGCCGTGATCCGGGGGCGATCCTGATTCGGGCCCAACGGGAAGGTGAGATCGTGGAGCTGGTCGTGATCGACAACGGGGGCGGGATCGGAGAAGGTATGATGATCGACCCGCTCGAGGCCTTCGCGACGACGAAGGACGAGGGGCTCGGCATGGGCCTGCCGATCGTGCGCTCGATCGTCGAGCGGCATGAAGGTAGGCTCCGGCTCGACAACGCCCCGGGCCGTGGCCTCACGGTCTCCATCGGCGTCCCGGTTTGGAAAGAGAGCAGCATCGCATGATGGCCACCGTCCATTTGATCGACGACGACGAATCGTTCCTCCGCAGCATGGAGCGACGGCTCCGTGGCCATGGCTACGCCGTCGCCACCTACCCCTCGGTGGCCGATTTTCTCGTACGCCCCGACCACGAAGGGCCCGGCTGCGTCCTCACCGATCTGCAGATGCCGAAGCGCGACGGCTTCGATCTCCAGGAGACGTTGGCGAAGTCGCCGAATCCGCTGCCGGTGGTGTTCGTGACCGGCAAGGGAGACATCCCCACGAGCGTCCGGGCGATGCGGGCTGGCGCCGAGGACTTTCTCACGAAGCGGGTCGCGATCGGCGATCTCGTCGCGGCGATCGAGCGGTCAATGCATCGCGACCTCCGCGATCGGGAGGCGCGGAGCCGCCGCACGCAGGCGCGGGCGATGATCGCCAAGCTCACCGACCGCGAGTTGCAGATGCTCCTCGGGATCGTGAAGGGGATGCCGAACAAGGAGATGGCCGTGGAGTACGGCCTTTCGGAGCGGACGGTGAAGTATCACCGCACCGTCCTCACCCGGCGCCTCGACATCTACACCTCCGTCGATCTGACGCGCCTCGTCCAGGATGCCGGGATCTCCACCGAGGAGCTCACCGCCATGGCCGCCGCCGCCCCGCCGGGACCCCGGCAGGGGGAATGACCGGGGCGACCGGACCTCGTCTGGGCGGTCCGGGGTGACGCGAAGTTCCGGGACCCCGTCTTTCGTCTCGATGGTGACAACGGTCGCCGGAGTCGCGGGCAACGGGGCAGCTGGCACGCTGGCCGCCGCCGTGAAGGTGGAGGAGGCCGCCGGAGCGTGAACGAGCATCGAGGCCAGGACGACGAGTCCGATTCGAAGGACGCTCCTCGAAGCCTTTCCGGACAATCCCTCCCGGCGCGGAATCAAAACGTCACCACGCGTCCGTCGCCGGCGCGGGGCGGATCTCTTTCGGGGCCCGTTCCCTCACTCTCCGGCAGGATACGGTCGCGCGGGATGCCGGAGAGGTCGAGGAAGTTCGCAAGGATCTCGAAGCCGAACTCGGTGAGGATCGATTCGGGATGAAACTGGACGCCATAGAGACCGCCGGCCCGATCCTCGACGGCCAT
>JBIIQL010000093.1:0-9307 GCA_044342095.1 Pirellulales bacterium | reverse complement strand
CAGCCTGTGGTGCATCCGGCCGTAGACGCCCCGGGTGAATCCGAGGCCCGCTTGGCAGGAATTTTGGGGATATGATTGGAAGGTTTGCCTCCCTCCCTTTTCCGTATCAGCGGCAGCGGAATCCATGCAGAAAACGAAGGGCCGGCAGTCGGCCACAAGCGAGTCGGGAGCCTTTTCCACCGCTGCCGGAGATGGTGCCTGGGGGGCGGATCGCGTCGCCCGGGTGCGTGATCTGCTGTTCCGCGGGGGGGTGATCCTCCTGGCTGTCCTGTGGATCTATTCTCCCACCTACCACGGCGACTGGCTGTGGGACGACGACTCGATCCTCACCGCCAATCCCGTCGTCCAGTCGGCGTCGCTCGAGGGGCTCTACAGCCTCTGGGTCGGCCCCACGGGGGCCGACTACTTTCCCCTCTCCTACACCGCCCTGTGGGCGCAGTGGCCGTTCTTCGGGCTCAACTCCACCGGCTACCACGCCGTCACGATCCTCCTCCACGCCACCGCGGCGATCCTGTTGTGGCGGCTGCTCTTGGTGATGCGGATCCCGGGGGCCTGGTTGGCCGGGCTTCTGTTCGCGATCCATCCGGTGTGCGTCGAGAGCGTGGCTTGGGTGTCGGAGATCAAGAACACGATCTCGCTCCCCCTCTTCCTCCTTTCGGCGATCTTCTTCGTCAAGCATGACGAGGCGGTGTGGGGCGACGACCCGGAAGACGCCGGTGTCTGGAATTGGCTGCTGTCGGTCGGGTTCTTCGCGCTGGCGATGCTCGCCAAGACGTCGGTGGTGATGTTCCCCGTGGTCCTCCTCATCCATGCCTGGTGGAAGCGCGGGGGAATCACGAAGCGCGATCTGGTCGAGGCGGCTCCGTTCTTCCTCGTCTCCCTCGTTCTCGGTCTGGTCACGATCTACTACCAACATGGTCGGGCGATCGGCGAGGAGAAGATGCCGGTGGCCGACCTGTTCACCGTCGTCGGCTTCCTGTCGCGGACAGCCACGGCAGGGATGGCGATCCTGTTCTACCTGTGGGAAGCGGTCTTCCCCTTCCGGCTCCTGCCGATCTATCCGCAGTGGCAGGTCAATCCTCCGCAACTCTCGCAGTTCCTCCCCTGGCCGATCCTCGTCGCGGCGGGGTGCGGGCTGTGGTCGTTCCGGGGCACCGCCACCGCGCCGACGGCGGCCCGCCACGCGCTGTTCGGTCTCGGCTTCTTCCTCCTCATGATCTTTCCGATTCTCGGGTTCATCACCATCTCCTACATGCGGATCACCTGGGTGGCCGACCACTTCAACTACGTGGCGATCATCGGCATCATCGTGCCGCTGTGCGCCCTGGCGGCGACGTGGTTCGCTTCGGCGCGGCCGCCGCTCCAGTTGACGGCGCTCGCCGCGGCCACGGTGCTGCTCGCCGGGCTCGCCGTGTCGTCGTTGCGGTATGCCCACGTCTTCGTCAACGAGGACGCTCTCTGGACCTACACGCTCGAATCGAATCCCGATGCCTGGCAGGCCCACAATCGGCTCGGCGCCAAGAAAGGTGCCCGCGGTGATATCGAGGGGGCCCTCTACCACTTCACGAACTCCACCCGGCTCCGCCCCGATCTCGGCGAGACCCACAACAACCTCGCCACCACCTACATGGCGCTGGGGCGCACCGACGAGGCGCTCGAGGAGTTCAAGGTGACGACGGAGCTCCTTCCGAACGTGTTCGCGGTGCAGATGAACCGGGGAAACGCGCTGACGAATGCGGGGCGCAACGAGCAGGCTGAGAAGTGGTATCGGGATCTCACCGAACGCTTTCCCCAGCAGTTCGAGGCCTGGAACAACCTCGGGATCGTCCAGGTGAACAAGGGCAACCGGACGGAGGGGATCGCCGCGCTCCGCCGCGCCGTCGAGGTGGCTCCCGGCGTCGAGGAGCCGCGCCGCAATCTCGATAGCGCGCTTCGCGCCGAGGCAGAAGCGTTGGCGGTGGCAGGGAAGTTCACCGAGGCCGAGGTGATCTACCGGGAGATGCTCAAAGCCTCCCCCGACGACGTCATGCTCCTCACCAACCACGGTGTCGTGCTCTACAAGCTCGGGAGGAACGACGCCGCGATCACCGCCTTCCGGCGGGCGCTGGCGATCAATCCGGGGGCCAAGGAGGCGGCGGAGAGCCTCGCGGTCGCCCTCGGCAAGGCGACCCCTGCACCGCCTCCCCTGGAGACGCAGGAGCCGCTGCCCTCGACGCTCAGCCCGGCGATCGAGGCAAGATGAGCTCCGTTTACCGCCGCGCCTTTGCCGGCAAAACGCGCGTGGCGAAGTCGGCGAAGTGGCCCCAGTCGACGGCGGTGATGTCGTGGGGGCCGGAGCGGACGTGATAGCCGATCGAGCCGCCGATGGCCGTGTCGACCGCGGGGTAGCTGTCGGTGCCGAGCCCGACCTTCCCGAACAGCTCCCACACCGGACCAGCCGCGACGGCCGCGAGGAACTCCCCCCGCGGGTCGGCCCAACGATCCTCGACGGCGCTCGAGACGTAGAGTGGCCGCGGCGCGGTCATCGCGAGCACGACATGCTGGTCGATCGGGAGCTCGGTCTCGCGGCCGGCGTAGGTGGCGAAGGTCGGCGCGAACCAATGGGGGAACGACGTCGTGATCCGCTTGACCGTCTCGCCGTAGTTGCGCCGCTCGAGCGCCGCCCCGCCGCAGCCCGATTCGTTGGAGACGACCATCGCGAACCGCTCGTCGCCGGCGCCGGCCCACAGCGCCGTCTTCCCCAGCCGCGAGTGGCCGACGACGATCACGCGTGTGGGGTCGATCTCCGGGAGCGTCACGAGCCAATCGAGGATCCGTGACAGCTGCCACGCCCAGGTGGAGATGGCGCCCGGTTCGTCGCCGCTCACCATCCGCGCGTCATGAACGGCATAGCCGAGCGAAGGGAGGACGCTCGCCTTCCGGCCATCGGCGGAGTCGGGGAAGACGTCACCGCAATAGGCCGTCGCGGTGGCGTAGCCCCGGTCGTGGAGGAGCTTGACGGGCCAGCGGCTGGCGAGCGTGCCGCGCGACGAGGCCTTCGCGCGGTTGTCGTCGACGCCGGTGTCCTTGCCGTTGGGTACCCAGCCCGCCGGAATGCGGACGGCCGGATCGGTCGATTCGGCGTGGTTGCCGCCGAAGTTGAGATGGAGAAACGTCGGCAGGCGCTCGGGCGTGTCGCCGCGGGACGGCGACGGAAGCGCGGGCGTGTCGCCGCGGGACGGCGACGGCAGCGCGGGCGTGTCGCCGCGGGACGGCGACGGAAGATAGAGCAGGACCTCCGTCACCGGGCTGTCGGGCCCCACGCCGAGACGGAGCCGCGCCTGGAGGCGCGTCGAGCCGTCGGGTCCGGGGCCGCGTTCGATCTCCTCGGCCGTGACCGGCACCGGCTGGAGCAGGCGGCCGTATTCGGTCGCCTCGAGGAGCCCGAGCCAGCGTGGTCGGGCAGCGACGCGCCACGCTTCGGGGGTCGTGACGGCCTCGCCATCGGTGCCCGGTCCCTCGGGGATCCTGAGGAGATCGGGGAGGGTGTAGTCCCGCACCTTCGCCTCGTCGTAGTTGAACTCCTCCTGGGGAGGCTGCGCTGAGGCGTCGGGCATCATGGTGATGGCGAGGGGGGCGGAGAGGAAGAGAAGGAAGCCGGTGACGGGGTGGCGGAAACGCATGGCGAGGCTCCGGAACGCTGCGAGCGAGAGGCCCCCGTACCCGGCGGGGTGGGAGCGGCGTGGGATGGTGAGATCGTACCGGATCGGGAAAGGGGGGTGGATCGGGGCGGGCCGGGCTGCGGCGGTCGGTTCGGGCGTGTGGTACCATCCCGGCGGTGGTCGGGGGCTTCGCATTCCCTGCGCGCCATCCAGAGTCACTATCCACCGACAAGACCGTTCCACGAGGTGCTCCATGCCGTCGGTTCGTCGCGATCTCCTCCGCTCGATCCTCTCCCTGCTTGCGGTGGCCATGCTCGGCGTGCCTGGCGCCGCAGCGGCACGGGCTGTCGATGCCGACGGCACGGCGAAGAAGCCGGCCCGGCTCCTCGTCGTCACGGTCACCAACGGCTTCCGCCATGGCTCGATCGAGACCGCCGAAGGGGTGCTCGAGCGGCTCGGCCGGGAGAGCGGGCAGTTCCATCTCGACTTCCTCCGTCTCCCGCCGGGGCGGCCCGGGCAGCCGCAGGAGCCGAAGCGGAAGGACGGCACGAGCGACGCCGATTGGAAGAAACAGGAGGAGGCCTACAAGGCCGATCTCGAGAAGTTCAAGGTCGCCGATGCCGCGTGGAACAAGACCCTCTCCGAGCTCTTCACCAAGGCGTTCGCGAAGGACTCGCTCGATCAGTTCGACGGCGTCGTCTTCTGCAGCACCACCGGCGCCCTGCCGATCCCGAATCTCGACGACTTCCTCGGCTGGGTGAAGCGCGGCAAGACGTTCATCGGCTTCCATGCCGCCGCCGACACCTTCAACGCCTCCGACGCCTATCGTGACCTCGTCGGCGGCATCTTCGCCGGCCACCCCTGGAACGCCGGTGACGAGCACGCCTTCGTCGTCAACGATCCCGGCCATCCGATCGTGAAGAGCCTGCCGGAAGCGTTCCGCTGGAAGGACGAGATCTATCAGTACGACACGCGCTTCGTCCCCGATGACGTCCGCGTCCTCGTCAGCCTCGACATGCCCCACTCGACGCCGAAGGAGCCGTGGCACGTGCCGGTGAGCTGGATCCGCGACTTCGGCCACGGCCGCGTCTTCTACTCGAACTTCGGCCACAACGAAGCGACCTGGAACGACAAGAAGTTCCAGGAGCACTACCTCGCCGGCATCCTTTGGGCCCTCGGCCGGATCAACGCCCCGGTGGCCCCGAATCCCGATCTCCAGGCCCGCGAGTATCTCCATGGCGTGCTGTCGGCCGCCGCCGCGGCCGGCGCCGGTGGGGATGCCGCCAAGGCGACGGCCGAGGCCGAGAAGCTCTGTGCCAAGGCCGATGCGAAGTGCGCCGCAAACCCCGGCTGGGCGCGCTCGTTGAGGCCGATGCTCCTCGAGATCCGCACCGCCGACGCGGCGGCCCGCCAGGCGGCGTTCGCGAAGGTGGTCGCCGAACTCGACTGATCAACGGTCGCGGTTGGTGGCCCCCGGACCTTTCCGGGGACCCGGCCGGGAGCGTCGCTTCCATCGGAGGTTTCGTCGATGCACGCCCGGCTCGGCTCGGTGGTCGTCGGTTGGCTCGCGGTCGTCGTGGCCGGGTACGTCGGGGGCTCCGGCCAGTCGGCCAGGGCCGATACCGCCCGGCCGAACGTCCTGCTGGTGGTCTGCGACGACCTGTGCTGCGCGCTTGGGTGCTACGGCGACACCACGGCGTTCACGCCGAACATCGACAAGCTCGCTGCCCGCGGCGTCCGCTTCACCCGGGCCTACTGTCAGTATCCGCTGTGCAATCCCAGCCGGGCGAGCCTGCTGACCGGGCGGCGGCCGGCGCGGACCGGCGTCCGAGACAATTCGCTCCGCTTCCGCGACGTCGACCCGGGCGTGGTGACGCTGCCGCAGGCCTTCCGCGGCGCCGGCTATCGGGTCGAGCGGATCGGCAAGCTCTATCACTACGGCGTGCCCGGGCAGATCGGCACCGACGGTCTCGACGATCCGCCGAGCTGGGATGCCGTCTTCAATCCCAAGGGGCGCGACAAGGCCGACGAAGGGAAGGTGTTCTCGCTCGAGCCGGGGAAGTTCGGCGGCACGGTCAGTTGGCTCGCGGCCGAGGGGGCCGACGCGGAGCAGACCGATGGCCTGGGAGCCGCCCGGGCGGTGGCGCGGCTGGAGGCGTTCTCTCGCGACAAGACCCCGTTCTTCCTCGCCGTCGGCTTCTTCCGGCCGCACACCCCGTATGTCGCGCCGCAGCCGTGGTTCGATCGCCATCCGCTCGACGGCGTCCGGCTGCCCGACGTGGCGGCCGATCACGACGCTCGGGTGCCGAAGGCGGCCTTGGCCAGCCGCAAGCCGGAGCAGGCGCGGCTCCATGGCGACCTCGGCCGCGAGGCGCTCCAGGCCTACCGGGCGGCGGTGTCGTTCGTCGACGCGCAGGTGGGGGAGGTGGTCGGGGCCCTCGATCGCCTCGGGCTCGCCGACGACACGATCATCGTGTTCACCAGCGACCACGGTTATCACCTCGGCGAGCACGACCTGTGGCAGAAGCAGAGCCTGTTCGAAGAGAGCGCCCGGGTGCCGCTGGTGATCGCGCTCCCCCCGCGCCTCGGCGGCGCCGTCGGCGCGACCGCGGAGTTGCCGGTGGAGTTGATCGACCTCTGCCCGACGGTCTGTGAACTCGCTGGGGTGGCGGTCGCCCCGTCTTCCTGCGACGGCCGCAGTCTCGCAGCGCTCGTTGCCCCGCGGGGAGGTGCCGCAGCGATCGTCGACCGGCCGGCGTTCACCGAAGTCGAGCGCGGCGGCGTGCGTGGCGTGAGCCTGCGGACGGCCCGCTACCGCTACACGGAGTGGAACGGCGGGGCTGCGGGGCGGCAGCTCTACGACCACGACACCGATCCGGGGGAACGGATGAATCTCGCCGTCGAGCCGGCCCACGCCGACACCGTGGCAACGCTCGCCCAGCTTCTCCGCACGACCTACGGAACGGATCTCGTCGCTCCGCCAGCGGTGAAGAAGCCACCTCCGGCCGCGTCGTCGAAGCGAGCGCCACAGAAGCCGAACGTGGTGGTGATCCTCGCCGACGATCTCGGCTTCTCCGACCTCGGCGCGTATGGCGGCGAGATCGACACGCCGCACCTCGATCGGCTGGCACACGGGGGCTTGAGGTTCACGCAGGCCACGAGCACCGCCCGTTGCTGGCCGAGCCGGGCGGCACTCCTCACCGGGTTCTATCCGCAGGCGATTGGTCGTGACGGGTTGCCGGAGGGGGACGGCCAAGGAGCCCTCCCCGGCGGCACCCAGGGAGAGCGTCCCCGATGGGCCCGGCTCCTTCCCGAGCTTCTCGCTCCGGCTGGCTACCGCAGCTATCACTCGGGCAAGTGGCATGTCGACGGAGCGCCGCTCGCGCAGGGCTTCGCTCGTTCGCTCGACGTCAACGGCACCGGTCAAAGCAACTTCTTCGACCCTGCCGGCGTGACGGTAGACGGGAAGCCGCATCCGCGAAGTGACGACTTCTACGCCACGACGGCGATCGGGGACCATGCGGTGGCCTGTCTCCGCAGCCACGCCGTCGATCATGCCGAGAAGCCCTTTTTCCACTTCGTCGCCTTCACGGCGCCCCACTTTCCGCTTCAGGCGCCGCAGGCCCTGATCGATCAATACCGCGATCGCTACCGCGTTGGCTGGGAGGCGATTCGTGCCGCTCGCCATGCCCGGCAACTGGCCTCGGGAATCGTCGCCGGCCCGATCTCGGCGATCGAACGCGACCTCGGCCCCCCCTATCCCTTCCCGGAAGCGCTTCAAGCGCTTGGGCCGGGCGAAGTCGATCGTCCCCTCGAATGGGAGCGCCTCAGTCCAAAGCAGCAGGAGTTCCAGGCGACGAAGATGGCGATCCATGCCGCGATGGTCGAGGCGATGGACGAGCAGGTCGGCCGGATCCTCGACCAGCTCGAGGCGATGCAGCGTCTCGACGACACGCTCATCCTCTTCGCCAGCGACAACGGGGCCTCGGCCGAGATCATGATCCGCGGCGAGGGGCACGACCCGGCCGCTCCCCCCGGCTCGCGGAAGAGTTTCTTGTGTCTGGGGCCGGGGTGGTCGAGCGCCGCCAACACCCCGTTCCGCCGCCACAAGACCTGGGTCCACGAGGGGGGCATCGCCACCCCGTGGATCGTCCATTGGCCGCGCGGATTGCCGGAAGGGCGCGCGGGGGAGTTGCGCCACCAGCCGGTTCACCTCATCGACGTGGCCCCCACGGTGATGGAACTGGCCGGCGCGAAGCAGCCCCCATTCCTCCCCGACGGCACGCTCGTGCCACCGATGCAGGGGCGGAGTTTTTCGAGTCTCCTCGCTGATGCAAGCGCCCCCTCTCTCCGCGAGACGTCGTGGTGGTGTCACGAGGGACACCGGGCCGTGCGCGTCGGAGACAAAAAACTCGTCGCCGCGAAGGGGGAGCCCTGGGCGCTCTACGATCTCGCTACCGACCGAGCCGAGACGAAGGACCTGGCCGCCGCCGAGCCTGACACCGTCGTCCGTCTCGAGCGCGAATGGCTGCGGATCGCCGACGATTGCCGTCTGGGTGCTGCCGGGGCGTCGGTCGCGCCGGCCGCTGCCGCACCGCCGCGCCGCCCCCCGAACGTCGTCATCGTCTTCGCCGACGACCTCGGCTACGCCGATCCCGCCTGCTACGGGGGAAAGGCCGCGGCCACGCCGCACCTCGATCGGCTTGCCCGCGAAGGGATCCGCTTCACCGACTTCCACGTCGCCCAGCCGGTCTGTTCGGCGTCGCGGGCGGCGCTCCTCACCGGCTGCTATCCCAACCGGATCGGCATCGCAGGCGCCCTTGGCCCCAAGGCCAGCCACGGCATCGCGGCCGCCGAAACGACGCTTGCCGAAGCCCTCCGCAGCCGCGGCTACCGCACGGGCATGGTGGGGAAGTGGCATCTCGGCCACCGTGCGCCGTTTCTCCCCACGCGTCACGGCTTCGACGAATGGTTTGGGCTCCCCTATTCCAACGACATGTGGCCCCACCACCCCGAGGCGGCCCCGGGGAGCTTTCCGCCGCTGCCGCTGTTCGACGGCGAGCGGATCATCGATGACGACGTGACGCCGGCGGAGCAGGCGACCCTCACCGCCCGGTATGCCGAGCGCGCCGTCTCGTTTCTCGACCGGGCGCAAGAGGACGACCGGCCGTTCTTCCTGTATCTGGCCCACTCGATGCCGCACGTGCCGCTCTACGCCGGAGCTGCGTTCGCGGGGACCACCCCTGGCGGGCTCTACGGCGATGTCCTCGCCGAGATCGACGCCTCGGTCGGGGCCATTCTCGCGGCCCTCGAGCGGACTGGAAAGCTCGATGACACGCTCGTGTTGTTCACAAGCGACAACGGCCCCTGGCTCTCCTACGGCAATCATGCCGGCAGCGCCGGGCATCTCCGCGAGGGAAAGGGGACGGTGTTCGAAGGAGGGGTGCGCGTGCCGTGCCTGGCGCGACTGCCGGGGGTGATCCCGGCGGGCAGCGTCTGCGCCGCGCCGGCGATGACGATCGACCTCCTCCCTACCGTGCTCCGTCTCACCGGGGAGCCGGTGCCGGTCGATGCCGATGGCCAAGTCATGCTCGACGGCCGGCGGATCGACGGCCGCGACATCGGCGGTCTCCTCCGCGGCGAGCCCGCGGCGAGCGCCGTCGCCG
>JBIIQL010000611.1:0-2619 GCA_044342095.1 Pirellulales bacterium | reverse complement strand
GGCACTTGAGGTTGAAGTCGCGCTGGAGCCTGTGGCGAATCACCTCGAGGTGGAGTTCGCCCATGCCCGAAATGAGCGTCTGCCCCGTCTCCTCGCTCTCGCTGGCACGGAACGTCGGATCCTGCCGCTTCATCATCTCGAGGACATCGCCGAGTTTCTTGCGCTCGAGGCTCGTCTCCGGCTCGATCGCCATCGAGATCACCGTTTCCGGAAACTCGATCGATTCGAGGATCACCGGGGCATCGGCGTCGCAGAGCGTGTCGCCGGTGATGCTGTTGCGGGGGCCGATGACACCGACGATATCCCCGGCTTCGCACTTCTCGATCTGCTCGCGGCGGTCGGCCTGCACGCGCCACAGTTGGGCGATGTTCTCCTTCTTCTGCCGGAGCGGATTCCACATCCGGCTCCCCGCCTTGAGCGTGCCGGAATAGATGCGGACGAAGTACAGGTCGCCATGCTTCTCGGCGAGGATCTTGAACACGAGCCCGCAGAACGGCGCCGCCGGATCGGCCGCACGCTTGACCGTGACGGGCGTCTTCTTCGACGGGTCGAGGCCCTCCACCGGGGGCACGTCGAGCGGGCTCGGCAGATAGAAGGCGACCGAATCGAGCACCGGCTGCACGCCGATGCAGTCGAGGGCGGAGCCGGCCAGAACCGGCACGACGCGGCGGGCGAGGGTCGCCTCGCGGATCGCCTTGCGGATCACGGCGGTAGGGATCGGTGCTTCGTTCATCGCCAGTTCGGCGAGCTCATCGGAGAAGTCGAAGAGCGTGGAGACGAGCTGCTCGCGCCATTCGGCCGCCAGGTCGGCGACGTCGTCGGGGATCGGGCCCACCGTGAACGCCTCGGCCGGGGCGTCGCCCTCGAGGACCTCGTCCCTCGGCGGATAGGTGAGGAGTTTCATCTCGACGAGATCGACGATCCCGCGGAAGGGATCCTTGACGTGCGGCGGCCCCATACCGAGGGGCACGTGGAGCACCAGCGGCTTGGCGCCGAGCCGCTTCTCGATCTGGTTGACGGTGCCGAAGAAGTCGGCCCCCTCGCGGTCGAGCTTGTTGACCAGCGCCACGCGCGGCACGTGGTATTTGTCGGCCTGACGCCACACCGTCTCGCTCTGCGCCTCCACCCCCTCGCGGGCCGAGAAGACGACCACCGCCCCGTCGAGGACGCGCAAGCTGCGTTCCACCTCGGCGGTGAAATCGACGTGGCCGGGAGTGTCGATGAGGTTCACCGTCACGTCGCGCCACCGGAAGCTCACCGCCGCGGAGTAGATCGTGATCCCACGCTCCTGCTCCTCGGGATCGAAGTCGGTGACGGTCGTCCCTTTGTCGACGTCGCCAAGACGGTGGCTCGACTTGGTGTAGAAGAGCATCCGCTCGGTGAGCGTGGTCTTGCCGGCGTCGATGTGGGCGACGATGCCGATGTTGCGGATGCTGGCCAGTTGCCGGCTCATGATCTCACGATTCCTCGGTGACCGTCGGCGGTCACATCTTGCGGACGGTGCCGATGCCGAGCAGTTCGAGCCCCTTCCGCAGCACCCGGCCGGTGAGGTCGCAAAGCGCCAGCCGGCTCGACCGCTCCGGCTCGGTACATTTCAAGATCGGCAGGGCGTCATAGAAGGCCGAATAACAGCCGGCGAGCTCGTAGAGCCAGGAAGTGAGAACGTTCGGCCGATAGTCGGCCTCGACATCCTCGAGGACCTCGCCGAAGCGGGCGATCTCGAGGGCCAAGGCGCGCTCCTTTGGATCGGCGAGCACGAATTGCGGCGTCGCCTTCCTCAGGGCCTCGCGATCGATACCCCCCTTCTCCAGCACCCCTTCCACCCGGGCCACCGCATACTGCATGTAGGCTGCGGTGTTGCCGGTGAGGAGGAGCATCTTGTCGTAGCTGAAGACGTAGTCGGTCGTCCGATTCTGGCAGAGATCGGCGTACTTGATGGCCCCGATACCGACCGTCTCGGCGACGCGGCGGCGCTCCTCCGCCGACAGCCCCTCGTCACCGGCGGTGAGGGCGGCGGCCCGTTCCACGCCCTCGTCGAGGAGCGATTCGAGCCCCACCGTGTCGCCGGCCCGGGTCTTGAACGGCTTGCCGTCGTCTCCGAGCACGGTGCCGAAGGCGACGTGGACGAGTTCGACACCATCGACGCCCCACCGCTTGGCCGTCGCGAACAACTGATCGAAGTGCTGCCCCTGACGGTGATCGACGACGTACAGGATCCGGTCGGGATTCCAATGCTCCAGCCGCCAGCGGATCGTCGCCAGGTCGGTCGTCGCGTAGAGGAAGGCACCGTCGGCCTTGCGGACGAGGAACGGTGGCTTGTCATCGCCGTCGAGGAAAACCCCCATCGCCCCACGGCTCTCGCGGGCCAGCCCCTTCGCCTCGAGATCATCGACGACCCCGGCCAGAAACGGCTGGAAGAAGCTCTCCCCGAGGGTGTGATCGAAGCGGACGTCGAGACGGCCGTAGAGCCGCTCGATATCACCGAGGCACGCCGGCATGAACCGCTCCCAAAGGGCCCGGTTGTCGGCATCCCCCTCGTGGAGCCGGGCCGTCTCGAGAAGGACCTCGCGACCGGCGTCGGGGTATTTGGCAGCCAGTTTGGCGATCGACGGGTCGGCG
>JBIIQL010000092.1:0-9318 GCA_044342095.1 Pirellulales bacterium | reverse complement strand
GAGAACGCACATTTTTTCGAAGGAACCCAGCGTGAAGAATGGTCATTGATGGCGCTTTCCGCGTTCAGATATAGAGTACCGACTCAGCGGACGGAACGACTTCGAGCCCCCGAACGGTGTCGTCACGCGGGCTTTATGCAGGGAAGATACCGATGCCAGAACGTCCGGAAAGCTCCTCCGTCTCCGCTCCGGAACCGGCCAGCGGAGCACCCGGACGGACACGACGCGCCGTCGGGATGCTCCTCCGGATCGCGGGCACGGTCGCGCTGATGGCGCTGACGCTCCGCAATGTCGACTGGCCCCGGCTCCTCGAGTTGCTGGAGACCGTCGATTGGCGCTGGTGGGGTGCCGCTCTGGCTCTCGGATTGGTCGTTCAGTGTCTGGCGGCCATCCGCTGGGCGGTGCTGGCCCGCCCGATCGGATTCAACTATCCGTTGACCGTCTTCATCCGCCGCTTCTTCGAGGGGCAGTTTTTCAGCCTCTGCCTCCCGACATCGATCGGCGGCGATGTCGTCAAAGCGTACCGACTCGCGAGTACCACGCGCGGTCGTGTCCTGGCCGGTTGCACCGTCCTCGCCGACCGGCTTGCCGGGCTCGCCGCCCTCGGGGTGATCGCGATCACGGCCCTGATCAGCAACCAGGCCTCTCTCTCCTTGCTCCCCACGCTGCTGGTCGGTGCGACACTCCTCGCAGCGGTGCTGTTGCCGGCGAGCCTGATCGTCGGCCACCTCGACACCCTCGCGAGATTCCTTCCGTCCAATCCCGGCCTGCAGGGCGTCGTGGCCGGGCTGCTCCCCTACCAACAGCGACCGACGTTGATCGTGTCGGCCATCACGTGGAGCCTCCTTGTGCAGATGGGAGGAGCCATGGTGGTCGATGCCGTGGGGAAGTCGCTTGGGACGGACCTCCCCGTCTCGTTCTGGTTCGCTGCCGTGCCGCTGGTGGCGCTGGCGATGGTCCTGCCGATCAGCATCAGTGGCGTCGGCATCCGCGAGGGTGGCCTGGCGGTCCTCCTTGCCCCGTACGGAGTTCCCACCGAGAAGGCGGTGGCGATCGGCCTGCTGTGGTTTCTCGTCACGATCGTCTGCGGCCTCGTCGGCGGAGTGATGTTCCTCGCCGACCGTCACCCGAGTTCCGCACTCGATGGCCCCGGTGGATCCCAATCACCGGGAACAGACGATGCCGCCACCGGCCCCTGAACGCCGCCGGAGGGCATCGACCAGCAACAGTCCGGCGACCGTCTTCGCGTCGTCGATCACGCCGTCGAGACACATCGCGATCGCATCTTCCCACCGAACGACCCGGACTCGGATCTGCTCCCCCGGTTCGAGATCCTGATCGCCGGGCTCGAGACCATCGGCGATGAACAGGTGCATCCGTTCGCGGAGAATCCCTGGCGACATCCAGAACGCACCGGCCGATGTGAGCCGACGAGATCGGTACCCGGTCTCCTCGGCAAGTTCGCGGGCAGCAGCCGACTCGAGCGACTCGATGCGGTCGAGGGTGCCGGCGGGCAACTCCAGGAGCGTCCGGCCGACCGCCACACGGACGACCTCGACGAGACAGACCTCGTCGGGCGAAACGAGTGGAACGACAACCACGCTGCCGGGATGCTCGATCACGTCGCGCACCCGCCCTGCCCCCCCCGGGCCCGGCTCGAGGCGACGAACAACCCGGAATCGTGTCGCCTCCAGGAGCACCTCGTCGGCCCCGCCGGCCGGCGTCTCCCGGGTTGCGTCGCTCATGGGCTTCCTCCGGTTGTCTCTCGTGGCAGCGGCAGCTTCACCCACCGGGCAGACTTCCCGGCGACCTCCAACTCAACGCCAGCGGCCAGGCCCTGTGTCCGCATCAGGCCCAGCCCCAGCCAACCTGCGAGCCGTGGAGACGGGCCCGCCGAGGTGATCGTACCGATCGGATCGCCTGCTCCGCGGATCGTCACCGCGGCCCCTGGCCCCGCTGCCACGTCGCCATCGGCGACGATCCCCACGAAGCGACGGTTGACATGCCCGAGGGCGTCGAGCCGGGCAACCGTCTCCTGACCGAGATAACACCCTTTTGTGAACGAAATGGCAGCGTTGTCGCGATCGAGTTCCTGGGGGAGCGTGCGGGGGGGAACGTCGAGGAGCGACGGACGCCCCTCCTCGCGCCGCACCGCATCGATGGCTGCTGGGGATGCCTCGACGATCCCTTCCCCACGCCATCGCTCGACAAGTCGGGGGGCGTCGTCGCGCGACACGACCACGAGATACGTCCCTGGCCCGAGCCACTCCCCCTGCAGGATCGCGGCGGGGATCCCGGCGCAGCGGCCTGGCAGGAGACCGGCAGCGACATCGGCCAAGCGGCCGAGGAGAGGCGCCATGAGCGTTGGGGGCGATCCCTCCCGACCGGGCAGGCCCGCGCCGAAGCCGACGGGCAGCATCGACTCCCGCTCGAGCCACGCGCCGGCAGCCGGCCCGGCGAGAAACATCGCGGCATGGCGGTCGCTGCCATCGACGATCTCCAGCCGTTCACGGATGTGATAGCGGTCGAGGTGGGCGACAAGCGACCAACCTACCGATGATCCGTCCGCGGGCGCGATGCCGAGATCGGCGTCGATCCAGACGCCGTCGGCCGCCTTGAAAACGGTGGCCCACAGCAAAACTTGCCCCCGGGCGTCGGGGAAGAAGGCCTCGGTGCCAGTCCCGGCCGTGAGGGACGCGAGCGAGGCGGTACAGAATCCGTCGACAAAGCGGACGGCATCCTCGCCCACCACCAAGACCATCTGGCGAGGGCCGGCATCCCCCCAGGCGAGATGGTCGCGGAGGTCACGGTAGCCGTCCGGAGCGATGCTGACAGGGGCCATGGAGAAGTCTCGATGAGGATCGAAGGGATGGGGGCTGGGAGCCGGCCGATGCCGGGAAGAAAAAAGTTCCTGAACCGCGCGAACGTCCTCGGCCCCTCCGGCGTATTGGTTCCTGTCACGTCCCCCGCGCGGGGCGTGGCCGGCGACGGCCGATCGGCAGCACCGATTTGCCGCTCCCGGTAGAGTTATCCAGTCGGGTCCCCCTGGCAAGGCAGGATCCGGTTCTGGCGAGCGGCGTTCGCGCCGGCCCAACTTCTCTCGTGCTCGCTGTAACCCCGTTCGATGGTCCGCGCCCCCGGTGCGCTTCCGCGCTGGGGGGCTCGGCCCTGCAGGAGGATTCCATCATGGCAACTGTCCACTACGAAACCGGTTTCCAGGATCGCTACGACGATTCCGAGGACGGGATACAGCACCCGTTCGCCGTGGCCGACAGTGGCGTCTCGGACGCGGTCCGGGCCGAAGCCGACGCCTGCCTCGTCCCCCCTCAACTCAAGTCCCGGACGCCGGCCCGGCAGCAGAAGCGTCTCCACCGCCTGGCGGACGTCCGCCAGCAACAGGGGGTGACGTTGCGAAACGTCGCCCGTCGGCTCGGCGTCGAGATTTCGGTTGTCCGTCGGCAGGAGCAGGAGAACTGCGACCTGCGGATCTCCGATCTCCTCGGCTGGCAGGAGGTTCTCGAGGTACCGATCGCCGAGCTGCTGGTCGAAGCCGAGGGCCAGCTCTCCGGGCCGGTGCTCGAGCGATCGCGGATGGTGAAGCTCATGAAGACCGCCGCAGCCATCCGGGAGCAGACCGACGGCACGGCGACGCACCGCCTGGCCAACATGCTCATCGGTCAGATCCTCGAGATCATGCCCGAATTGCAGGATGTGTCACCGTGGCACCACGCCGGGCAGCGCCGCACACTCGAAGACGTCGGCCGGGCGGCACGGAACGTCGTTTCGGACGAGGTGTTCCGGCAACCGACCTCGTGACTGGGAGCCGTCGCGCACGCCTGCAACCGTCTTGTGGACGGCCGGAGCCAAGCCTAGGATGGCCTCGAAGCGGCGTTGCCCCGACGTTTGGCGTGAGAGGCCGGGGCTGATTCGACCGTCGTCACTCCCGGAAACCGGAGGGCCTGCGTCGTGTTTTCTCTGCTCGGTGTCCTGGGGATCGCCTTGATCCTGTTCGTGGTGGTCGCGGCGACGGCCGGAGTCGTGTTCGGCAAGTGAGCCTCGAGTGGGGGCTTCCCGACACGGCCTCGGAAGCGGGCAGCGCCGGGGCGGCCTCCCCGCTCAATCCCCTGCGTGAGGCGGTTTTGCCCCTCCGCGGGCAGCACTCGCTCCGACGACCATCATCCCGAGAAATCCGCCGAGGGTTCCACCGAGAACGCCCCAGGCGATGATCGCCAAGGGGAGATAGTCGCGCAGCCATACCCGAAGCGGTGGCTCGACGCTTTTGGGGACCTTCCGTTGCACCGGTCCTACCGGCCCTTCGGCGCCCGACTCCGCCCGCATGGCACGGCGGAATTCTTCCCAATTCTCCTGAGCCACCGGGGCTTCCAGGCTTGCCAGCCACGCGTCGCGGTTGGCTAAGAGGTAGAGCGGGGGGGCGATCATGATGGTTCCCCACGCCACGACGAACAGGAGGGCCACCCGGCGACCGCGACCGGAGGGCTCGAGGCCCCGGGATTCGTCAGGCTGTGGCGGCCGGAGACGGGCGTCATGAGGGGGCAAAGCGGGATCCTCCGATGACGCTCAGGCTGGGAATAAACCCCTGAAAAACAGGTTTTCTCTGGGGATTTACCCGGCTGACAACGCCCCTGAAAGGCGCTGTGTACGGGCACGCGGAGTTCCGCCAGTCGCTCATTCTCCGCTGCCGCTTCCCCACTGACAACCGGTCTGGCATGGCAACGGGGGCATTGCTACCTTCCCCCCCGCCCACTTTTTCCAGGCCCTCCCGACTCCGCCAAGGAACCGTTCGCGTGAAACCGGTCACCTTCCCGAACGCCCCCGCCTGGTTTCTGGCTGCCGCCTGCGTTCTCGCTGCGGCCGCCCCAGAAGCCCGTGCCCAGAGTGGCTGGCTGCCGACCTCGTGGTTCAGCCAGGGGGAAGTCGACTCCAAAGCGATGTATCCGCTCGCGGAACGCGACGGCCCGTGGCTCGTGCTCGCCACGACGTTCCGCGGTGAAGGGGCGCGGGACGACGCCCGGAGGCTCGTCCAGGAGTTGCGTCGTACGCACAAGATCAAGGCCTACACGCACGAGAAGTCTTTCGATTACACCGGCAGCCAGCCCGGCCTCGGCCTCAATCCGGACGGCAGCCCCAAAAAGATGCGTTACGCCAACGCCGAGCAGGTCGTGGAGGTCGCCGTTCTCGTCGGCGACTTCGCGTCGTTCGACGATCCGCGTGGCCAAAAAATGCTCGCGAAGGTCAAGTCGCTCCGCCCCGAGGCCCTCACCGGCAACAGCGGCAAGAGCCAGTCGTTCTCCGACTTCCGCAAGATGATCGGCCTCGAACGAACGGCCGGCAAAGGGCCGATGCACCTCGCCTTCGTGATTCCCAACCCGCTCCTTCCCGAGGATTACTTCTCCCGGCAGCAGGTCGATCGCTTCGTCCTCGACATGAACGCCGACGTCACCCACTCGCTCCTCGACTGCCCCGGCCTCTACTCCGTGCGGGTGGCGACGTTCACGGGTTCGGGCACGTTCGACCAGAAGGCGATCGCCGCCGGCGAGGACGACGTCGAACTCGAGGGCCGGCTCGTGGAGGCGGCCGAGAAGGCTCACCGCCTCACCGCTTCGCTCCGCAAGGCCGGCTGGGAGGCCTGGGAATACCACGATCGCGAGTCGAGCATCGTCTGCATCGGCAGCCTTGATTCGAAGACGGTGCCCGGTGCCCAGGGCGCGCCCGCGATTCACCCGGAGATCGCCCGCATCGTCCGCGAGCTCGGCCCCGATCCCACACGCCTCGCCACTGGCGTGCTGCTTCCGCGAACCGTCGACGGGGTCATGCTCGACGTCCAGCCGGCGCCGATCCAGGTCCCACGGGCCCCGGAAGGCTGGCACTGAGATCGACTGGGGCCACTCGATGCACGAGGAACTCGTCCTCGGGACGACCAACGCCGGGAAAGTCCGGGAGCTCGCCGCGCTCCTCGAGCCCCACGGGATTCGGGTCGTCTCCCTGCGGGAGTGCCGCGGAGCGGTGTCGGTCGAGGAGACCGGCACGACCTTCGCGGAAAACGCCGACCTCAAGGCGAGTCAGCAGGCGATGGCCCTCTCCCGATGGGTGCTCGCCGAAGACAGCGGCCTGTGTGTCGACGCGCTCGGCGGCGCGCCAGGGATCCACTCCGCTCGCTTCTCCGCCGGCGGTGACGACGCCAACAACAGCCTGCTCCTCGAGCGTCTCGTGGCGGTGCCCGCCACCGGGCGCGGAGCCCATTACGCCTGTCATGCGGCCCTCGCCGATCCGCATGGCGCCATCGTCGCCCGCTCCCAGGGAACCTGCCACGGGAGAATCGCCACGGCGCTAGGGGGTCAGGGGGGCTTCGGATACGACCCGCTGTTCATCGTTTCTGAATACCACCGCAGCTTCGGCGAAATCGCCCCCGAGGTGAAGGGGGTGATCAGCCACCGGGCCCGGGCGATGCGTGCCATCCTCCCGGCGATTCTCGCTCATCTCGCCCGCTGACACTCCGCACGTCTGGCGCAGCGTCGAGCCCAGCGATCGGAGCGAACAAGCCGTCGGAAGCCCGCGGCTGGGCGAGCCGATGGCGAATGACATCGAGCACGTCGGCCGTCCCATCCATCCGCCCGGCGACGGAGGCCAGGGCGGGCCGAAACCGGTCGAGCCCACCGACGAACGTCCGGATGCGTTCCGCAGTCGTCTCTTCGAGGAGACAGAAATCGCCACAGTTCATCGTGGCGAGGAAGTGCGCGTTCATGAGTTGCTCGGCGTGGGCGCTCTCGGGAAGCACGAGCATCGGCTTGCCGAGTTGGAGGGCCTCGCCGATCAACTGGTTGCCGGCGGCCGCGACCAGCGCCCGGCATCCGACGAGGTCCTCCACGAATCGGCTACCGTCGATCGCATGGAACGACAGAGCACCGAAAGACTCCCGTTCGCCGAGCCCGTAGACCCTCACCGGCAGCCCGCAATCGGCCAGGCTCGCGAGCGTGGCAAACGGCGTATGGCGACGGAGGTAGCTGACGAGATACCCGCGATCGGCAGGCACCGCTCCGAGGAGATCCCGGCGCAACAGCGGCCCCACCTGAACGACATGCTCCCATCCGCGCCGCAGGGGTGGACGAAAGAACGCCGAAACGACGGTGTCGGAGGCCCCGACCGTGCACACCCAGACCGCATGCCCCATCAGCCACGCATGCCACTGGAGCGACCAGGGGAGGACGCCGAGGTCGTAGGCGAGGAGGAAATGCTGGTGATCGACGCTCAGCAGCGGGATTCCCTGGCGGGCACAGGCCCTCGGCAGGGCGGGCTCGAAATCGGTGATTCCGAGATCGACGCCGAACGCCTCGAGTTCCTCCATCAGCCGATCGGTAAGCGGGCCGAGGGTCCGCGCCTGGTATTCGAGCCCGGCCGTGATCGAGCGGAGGACATCGAGGCGCCCGCCCGTGTATTGGAAGACGAGGCCCGGGATCTCCCGCACTTCGACGTTCCCGGCCCCGGGCGGATGGCGGAGCTTCAGAAATGCCAACGCGTCGGCGGAGGTGTAGACGAGAATCTCGTGCTCGTCGGCGAGGTGTTCGATGAGCGTGCAGATCCGCGTCGCGTGCCCGCGGCCCTCTCCACACAAGCTGATCGCGATCCGTGCCATGTCGTGACACCTCCGGTCACCCGTCCCCGCCACTCCGGCTCCGCAGCTGCCGGACCGCCACGGCGCTGCGGGATGATTGTGCCGCCCGGCCCGGCCCACGGCCAGTTGTACGCGTGCCTGGGCCGCAACCGGCCAGACGCTTCTGACGCGGGACGAGGTGGGATACGATGGATACCCGGAATCGGCCGAGACGCAGTCTCGCGATTCCCAGACACGGATTCCCAGACACGATATGGTTCCATGATGAGGGGGCGATGAACATCCTGCCCACGCCCGTCTTCCGACGGCAGCGACCGGCCCTGATCCTCCTCCTGTTCGTCGGCTTCTTGGTCGCACTGAACAGCCGGGACGCATCGAGCCAGAACAGCGAGCCCGCGGCCGCGCCAGCGGAGGACACCGCAGCCGAGCCAGAGGTCGAGTCGGAGGTCGTCGCCATCGTCGGGACAACCCGGCTGACCCGCGCCGACCTCGAGCAGGCCGTCCGCCGGCGGAGCGGCGGGCGTCCGATCCCTGCCGACCAACAAGACCGCCTCCAAGCCCAGGCCGTGGGGGAAATCCTGGAGCAGGCCCTCCTCCGGGCCGAGATCGACCGTCGTCAGGTCGAGGTGACCGATGGCGAGATCAACGATCGGATCGCCCAACTCTCCACGGAGCTCACGGCCCGGCAGTCGAGCCTCGACACGTTTCTTACCGCCGCTGGCCTTGACCACGATGGCCTGCGCGAGCAGATGCGTTTCGAGATCGCCGTGCCGAAAATGATCCTTCCGATGATCACGGAGGATGTCATGCGGCAGGTGCTCGCGATGCACCGCTACGACTTCGACGGCACCCGCGTCCGCGCCAGCCACATCATCCTCCGCCCTGAAGCGAGTTCGGGCCCGGACGCCGTGACGAAGGTCCTCGCCCGCGCTGAACGGATCCGCGCCGACATCCTCGCCGAAGAACTCACGTTCGCAGAAGCAGCCGAGCGGTACTCCTCCGGCCCGAGTCGGCATCGGGGGGGCGATCTCGGCTTCGTGCCGCGGCACGGCCTGCTCTCCGAGGAGTTCGCATCGCAGGTGTTCAAGCTCACCAAAGGGGAGGTCTCGAAGCCTTTCGTGACCCCGTTCGGGGTTCATCTAGCCAAGGTCACCGACGTCGATCCCGGCACGGTCGAGCCGGAGACGTTCCGCAAGCCTCTGGAGCAACTCGCCTTCCAGAAGGTCCTCCAGGCGTTCGTCGTGCACTGCCGTCAGCAGACTCCGATCGAACTCAAGCCCGGGATCGTGGCGGCCGATCCCCGGCTCCCCGGACCCCGGCCGTAACCGACATCGGCCCTCTGGGCGGTTCCCGGGCCATGCGGGGGCGGACGCCCCCCAGACCGCTCCGAACCCCGCTCCATTCAGGATTGTCTCGATTGGGCGGCTGGACTACCTTCCCCGCCCCCGACACCCCGTCGGGAGGCCTGGAGAGCGGCCTCTTCCCCGGTCATTCCGTCCCGGGAACCTCCGTCGTTCGGACGCTGATCCCGTCATGAAGTTCCGTTCCGCCCTCCTGATCGAGTGCCTGATCGTGGTGCCCTTGCTGGCCATGGTGTCGCACAAGGTCCCCGCCGCGACTCGGACTGCCATTCGGGAACGCCTCTGGGATCCGATGATCGCAGCGGTCGGCCTCGGCTCTCCCACCCC
>JBIIQL010000610.1:0-2625 GCA_044342095.1 Pirellulales bacterium | reverse complement strand
AGGAGGCGATTTCGGCCCTCCGCTCGGCGTCTGATGAGACGATGCAGAAGGCCAATCCCGCCGAGGGGCGGATGCTCGAGCTCTTCCCCACGCTCGGGTCGATCCATGGCTTCTACGCCGGCGGCCACATGATGATGCACCTGGGGCAACTGAGTGCCTGGCGGCGGATGGAAGGGATGAAGCCCGCCTGACGGCTGTCACCGCTCGACGCCGGACCGCGGCCGCTTCAGACGTCGCAGACCATCGCCGCGTGCCGGAGGGAGAGAACAGGATCCTCCCACGTGGGGAGGAACTCATGGGCGACGAAGTCGTGGTAGCCGATCGCGGCGAGCGCCCGCATCACGGCCGGGTAGTCGATCTCCTGCGTGTCGTCGAGTTCGCCTCGGCCAGGGTTTCCGGCGGTGTGGACATGGCCGATCACCTCCGCGTGCTGGCGGAGCCGGCGGATGATGTCGCCGTTCATGATCGACACGTGATAGACGTCGAAGAGAAGCTTCAAGTTGGGGGAGCCGACACGCTTGACGAGGTCGACGCAGAAGTCGACGTCGTCGCCGAAGTATCCCGGATGCCCCTTCATGGGATGGGAACTATCGCGGGAGTTGAGATGCTCCAGGCAGAGCGTCACCCCGGCAGCCTCCGCCTGCGGCAAGACCTTTTTCCAGGCGGCGATGCAGTCGGCAGCGGCCTTTTCGTCATCCATTCCGTCAAAACGCATCCCGGTGAACGTGATCACCTTCTTCGAGCCGACCTGCTTTGCGACGTCGATCCCCTCGGCGAGCTTGGCGACCGCCTGATCGAAGAACTTCGGATCGCACGGCCCTTCGGCGAAGCCGTGGCTCCCGACGAGCGAGATCTCGAGCCCGAGCTTTTTGACTTCGTCGTAATGCTTCCGGTCGATCCCCTCGATCCCTTCCAGGCCGATCGCCTTCGCGTGCCGGACAAGCTCGAGGGTGTCCATCGGGTTGAAGCACCACCCCATGACGGTGTGGCGGATCCCGTGATTGCGGATCGTATACGTCGGATCGGCGGCGGCACGCGAGGTGTCCGCGGCACGGGCCGGGCCGGCGACGGCTCCGGCAGCAAGGACGGCCGACGCGCCGAGGAGCCGGCGGCGGGAGACAGGCATGGTCATCGACGTTCTCCGGAAAACAGAAAAAGTCCTCGGCTACCGACGGGCTCCGCCGATCTCCTCGAGGAGGCGGTCGACGCGGTCGCGGTAGGCCTCGGGCACGCGACGCCGGTCGGCATCGGTGTCGAGCCTCCCGGCGTGGATCTTCGCGCCGTCAGCGCCTCTGATCTCGATGCTGCACTTGCCCGCCGACTGGCGAAGCTCGATTGTCGTCGTGCCGTCTGATTCGGTGTCGATCCGCTCGTTTCCCTGCGGCGAGACGGACATCCTGGTTGTCCGCGAGCGGCCAGCCCCCACCCCTGCGCCAAACGGCTGCTGCTGCAGTTGCCGCGCCAAGTCCTCGACCTGCTTTTGGAGATCACCAGGGAGGTTGCCAGCGCCCGGAGCGAATCCCGGAGGAAAGCCGGGCACACCCCCGGGAGCCTGGCCGGGCGCCTCGGCAAGCGGCGCCCGCTCCGCGGCCGGATCGGCCTGGGGGAGAGTCACTTGGATTTTCCGCTCCTTTCCGCCGCGGAGGATCGTCATCGGCACGGGGCCCGGCTTGCGGAGCTTGATGAGCGTGGCGAGTTGATCGGCGTTGCAGACGATCTGGTCGTTGAAGCGAGTGAGAATGTCGAACCGTTTCAGCCCCGCAGCGGCGGCAGCGCTCTCCGGCTCGATCGCATCGAGGAGCAGGCCGACCCCGTCGGGAAGATCGATCTGCTCGCGGACAGCATCGGGCACCGGCGCGAACGTCGCCCCGAGCCGGCGCGGGCCTGCAGCCAAGCGGGCACGGCCGACTGCCCGGTTGGCGGCGGCATCGCCCCGAGGCTCATCCCCGTCGTCGGCTTCGTCAAAGGGGCGACGCGGTGGAGTCTCCGCTTTCGGTGGCATCGGTTCCATCCGTGGACGGCCTGGCTTTGCCTCGCGTCGACTCGGCGCCTCGGTGTCGTCAGCGCAGGCGCGCGGTGCACCCCCCGCCGTCACCATGAAAGCCACAATCGCCACGAAGGCCGCGGGTATCCTCTTCGTCAAACGTCCGTCGCAAATCGGCGACTTCATGAAATCCCCCCTCATCCCACAGGACAACTCCCGGCCAGGGAATCGAGAATCCGCCGGCCCAACTCCATGCTACCGCAGGCGTGGAAACGGGGCATGGGCGCCCCCGAAGCCACGTTTGAGACCGAAAGCTGGATGTCACGCGCTCCCCCGAAGCCGCGACAGGATTCTCACCGGTCAATCGGCATCCCCGCCCGCCGGCAGCACCGTCTTCTGGACGGCGCGATGGTGGTCGGCGGGTAAAGTGAGACACTCGCCCTTTGGCCGGGAGCGAACTCCGACCGATGCTGCGATGAACCGCGGCCGGTATCTTGCCTCGGGGCCCTCCTCATTGCCGCAGCCGCCTCCGCTTGAACTCCCATCCTGTCCCTGCAACGACCACGATGACGACGCCCCCCGACGCCGACGACCAGAAGATCCCCGTCCCGCTCGCTACGGGCTTGGGCAATCGGCTCTGG
>JBIIQL010000091.1:0-9346 GCA_044342095.1 Pirellulales bacterium | reverse complement strand
CCGGAGCCGCCGCGGACCCGGTCGCTGCAGCGCGCGGCCGGGTTCGGTAGGCTGGTTCGAGGCTTGGGCTCCCGCGGCTCCCACCGCTTCCGAACTTGTTCGTTCGACGCCGGGCTTGTGGAGCATCGCCTGGATCGAAGATGGGGTGGGGTCAGGGTCACTGAGTCGACTGGAGCTGCCATGCGTGGGTGGACGTGTCTTGCCGTTGTCCTGTGGGCCCTGTCGTCGACGATGAGCTTCGGTCAATCCGCCGATGATGCGCTGCGAAAGGTTTTCGACGATTACCACGAGCAGTATCTCGTTCTCTTCCCTCTGGAAGCCACCGCGATCGGTGATCCCCGCTACAACGACCAATTGCAGATCGACATTTCCCCCGCCTTCGTGGCCAAGAAGCAGCAGGTCTTCGTCGAGACGCTCGAGCGACTGCGGGGAATTGACCGCAAGGACGCAAGCCCGGCCGTGCAGCTGGCCGCGGAGATCCTCGAGTACGAACTGACCACCAGGCTCGAGGGGATTCCATTCAACTTCGAGCGCATTCCCTTCAATCAATTCGATGGCTTGCCGCTCGTGTTTGGTCAGATGGGGAGTGGCAGTGGGAGCCATCCCTTCAAGACGGTCAAAGACTACGACGACTGGCTCGAGCGGATGGACCGCTTCAGCCTCTGGTCTGTCGCCGCCATCGAGCGCTTCCGGGAAGGGATGAAGGACGGCTATGTGCTGCCGAAGATCCTCGTCGGACGAATGGTCGCACAGCTGCTCGACCCGACGATCGTGAGTGACACCCCGGAGCAGAGTCTGTTCTACGGGCCGATCGAGTCGATGCCCGCGTCGTTTTCCGACGCCGACCGCGTGCGGCTGACGGCGGCCTTCAAGTCGTCGATCCGCGAGAAAGTCATCCCCGCCTACAGGAGCATGGGTGAGTTTCTTCGCGACGAGTACAGCAAGGAGGCCCGGGACACGTCGGGGATCGGCGCTCTCGAGGACGGCCGCCGTCAGTATCAGTACTGGGTGCGTCGTTGGACCACCACCTCGTTGACGCCCGACGAGATTTTCACCATCGGCGAGAGTGAGGTAGCGAGGATTCGGAAGGACATGGAGTCGGTCCGCGTGCAAATGGGCTTCGAGGGGACCCTGCCCGAGTTTTTCGACCATCTTCGCACCGATCCGAAATACAGGCCGTTCAAGACCCCCGAGGAAGTCATCGCCGAGTTTGCGGCCATCCAAGCCAAAGTCGAGCCGCGACTCAAAGACGCGTTTCTGAAATCGCCACGGACTCCGTTCGAGATTCGGCGCACGGAAGCCTTCCGGGAAAAGACAGCCAGTGCCGAATACGTGGCCGGTTCCGAAGACGGCTCACGCCCCGGCGTCTTCTACGTGCCGATTCCCGACGCGACGCTGTTCAACATCACCGGTGGCGTCGAATCGTTGTTTCTTCACGAGGCGATTCCAGGCCATCACTACCAAGTCTCCCTGCAGCAAGAGAATCAGGAACTCCCGAAGTTTGCCAGGTTTCTCTGGTACGGCGCTTATGGCGAAGGCTGGGCCCTGTATTGCGAATCGATGGGGGAGGAGTTGGGGCTCTATACCGATCCGAGGCAACGGATCGGTGCGCTCGGGGATGAAATGCATCGAGCGGTCCGACTCGTCGTCGATGTGGGGCTTCACTGGAAAGGCTGGACGCGGGAGGAAGCGATCGCCTACATGAGGGACAACGAGCCGATCAGCGAGGAAGGCATCGTCTCCGAGGCTGAACGCTACATGGCCTACACGGCTCAAGCCCTCGCCTACAAGATCGGGCAGCTCAAAATCAGCGAGTTGCGCAAGCGGTGCGAGCAGCGATTGGGTGCGCGATTCAGCTTGCCCGAGTTCCACGACGAAGTCCTGCGAAACGGCGTCATGCCTCTGGATATCCTCGAAGCGAGGCTCGATCGCTGGCAGCCGCCACGTCGCTGACTCGATCTCACTCTCTTTCGAGTTCACAGGGGAGGGCGCAGGGCGCGGCACAGGCGACAGCGCTGCCGTCGAGGCCAAGTGCAGGGCCCAAACCGCTCGCAGCGAGGTGAAGAAAAAACGAAAAAGACTTAAACTAGAGGTCGCCCTGCGCCTGTGGGCGAGGAGCAGCAACCCGCGCTCTTCCGCCACGCGGTGGCTGTGGTTCGTCATCCCTGCGAGCTGGAGGCGGTGATCCCGCCGGAGACTTCCTTCCCACGCCCATGGCCGCTCCTCCCGTCGCCCTCACGATCGCCGGCTCTGATCCATCTGGCGGCGCCGGCCTCCAGGCCGACCTGAAGACGTTCCACCGGCACGGTGCCTACGGCACGAGCGTGATCACGCTGGTCACCGTGCAGAACACCCGCGCGGTTTCGGCTGTCGACATCCTTCCTCCCACTCTCGTCGTCGCGCAGTTGGAGGCTGTCCTCGCCGACATCCCCCCGGCCGCCGCCAAAACCGGCGCCCTCGGCGACGCTGCGGTGATCGCCGCGGTCGCGGCGCGGCTCCGCGGGACCACGTTCCCGCTCGTCGTCGATCCGGTGATGGTGAGCAAGCACGGCGCGGCGCTGATCGCCGACGATGCGGTGCAGACGCTCGTCAGCGATCTCCTGCCCCGCGCCACGCTCGTCACCCCGAATCTCGCCGAGGCCGAGCGACTGGCCGGGTTTCCCGTCGCCGACGTCGCGGCGATGGAGCGGGCCGCACGCGCGATCGCTGCCCTCGGCCCCCCCCACGTGCTCGTCAAGGGGGGCCATCTCGACGGCGCGGCGGTCGATCTGCTCTGGTCGGAAGGTCGTGTGACGACCTTCTCGGCGGCGCGGATCGACACCCGCCACACCCACGGCACCGGCTGCACCCTCTCGGCGGCGATCACGGCGCGGCTGGCGGCGGGCGAGTCCGTCGCCTTGGCGGTGGCGGGCGGCTGCCGGTTCATCCGCAAGGCGATCGCCGGCGCCCCCGGCCTCGGTGGCGGCTGCGGCCCTGTGGATCACTTCGCCGAACCGGGCTGACGGTTGCCCTGGTCGGAGCCAATCCATGGCTTTCAAGCGCCTCGGTCGCGGCGGATTGATCAAGACATCGTCCCTTGTCGAGGAGGCCTGACCGGCTCGGGTTTTTTGCGTCCCCGTTGACCGCCGGCTGGTTGCGGTCGGACGCCATGAACAGTTCCGAGCGCCAGCTGTGGCGGCTGGTGGCCGGGGCAGCTAGGATCAAAAACCGGACACGGCTCCGGAGGTTTCAGCGATATCCGGCGTCATTCGGTGAACGGTGCGACGGTGACACACCAAGGGAAAGGAGGACTGCGTGATACGCGACGGAATACGTCTGATCTCGCTTCCCTCCCGTAGCTTCAGTGGCAGAGCGTCGGCCTTATAAGCCGCTGGTCGCAGGTTCGATTCCTGCCGGGAGGATTTTGCCGCAAGCGGCGGCCGGTGCCGGTGCCAGAGCCCGGTCAGTTGTGCCAGGGCTTCGCGGGCCGGTGCTTGATGCGAAGGGCCGCGGCGAGGTTCGCATCGGCGACGAGCGTCGTGGCGCGTTGCCAGAGGCTCTCCTGATCGCCGAACACGACGTCGCTCGTGGCCGGGGCGATTCCCCAGTCGCCAGCCGCCACTTCCGATTCGAGCTGCCCGGCGCCCCAGCCGGAATAACCGGCGAAGACGAGGAGCGGCATATGGCCGTCGCGCAGGAGTGTGACGACGAGTTTCTTGCGCATGGCGAGAAACACCCCCGGCACGATGTCACGCTCGGTCATGGTCGGGACCGAATGGAGCGCGAGCAGTGGCCCTTCGAGCGGCCCGCCGTTCATCAGGACGAGGTCGGAAGGGCACGGCCCATGCGCCGTTTCATCCCAGACGGTTTCCAGACGCTCGTCGCCGGGGCGATTGAGGACGAGGCCGAGGGCGCCGCCCCGATCGTGCTCGACGAGGAGGACCACCGTCCGGGCAAAGTTCGGGTCGTTGAGTTTCGCCGCAGCGACGAGCAGATGTCCGGAGAGCGAACCCATCGAAGCCTCGTTGAGCACGGTTCAGGCGGAAGGGCGATCGCGGTGGCAGGGATCGCCCGATCGTCGCCGCTGCATTCTACCGGCCGATCGGCCGGTTCGAGTGCCCGTCGCACGAATCCTCCGCCTGTCGGCGCCTTGCCCGGGATGCGGAAGGATAGAGCGATCCGAGGGGTGGAACGTACACTCTTCCAGCCGATTGCCGCGGCCAGCTGCGCCTGACGCCAAGCGATTCCCCGACACCATCACCGTGACCCTCAACGAGGACCGAACCTTGGCAGCAGACGGACATCTCCCCACCACCGGCAGCGTGTCTTCCAGGCTCGGGACGCTCGAACTCGATCACGGCTACCCCACCGCTGCCACCGTCGAGAAGCTCTTCGACGATCTCGACTTCCAGCGAGCCTGCCAGGCCTATCTCTGGGCTCTCCCGCTGATGGCGATGGTGCAGTGGCAGAGCGAGCATGCGACGAAGTTCGGCGCGGGGAAGTGCGACTACGTCGACTACCTCACGTTCCAGGACAAGCTCGGCCTCCTCACCGCCAACGCCACCACTCCCTACATCATGGCCTTCCCAAACCTGCGGGAATCGGGGCCGCTCGTCCTGGAGATCCCAGCAGGGCCGACGGCCGGAGGCTGCACCGACTTCTGGCAACGGCCGATCACCGATTCCGGGCAGACCGGCCCCGACAAGGGAGCGGGGGGAAAGTATCTGATCCTCGGCCCCGATGACGCCGACATAAAGCCCGAGGGCTACTTCGTGTTCCGCTCACCGACGATCAACATCTGGTCGGCCCACCGTGTCCTCGACCCCGATCCCGCCAAGGCCAAAGTGCTCATCGAAGGGCTGCGGATCTATCCCTATGCCAAGCACCAGGCCCCGGCCCCCACGCGCCATGTCTCCCCCGCCGGGAGAGCATGGAGCGGCGAGCAGCCGCGCGGACTCGCTTTCTGGGAAGGGCTGGCGAGGGTCGTCGCTGAGGAGCCGGTCCACGAGCGCGATCGGATCGTGATGGGGATGCTCCAGCCGCTCGGGATCGAGAAGGGGAAGCCGTTCGCACCGAGCCAGAGGCAACAGCAAATCCTCACCGATGCGGCTGCAGCGGGCGAGGCGATGGCCCGGGCGATCGCGTACAAGAAGCGGTTTGCCGGCGCCAGGCTGTGGCCCGGGCGGGAGTGGGAGAAATCCCTGATGCTCGCCGAGACGAATCAGGAGGCCCCCCACCATACCGAGCTCGACGAGCGGACGAGCTGGTTTTACGAGGCGGTCGGCGTCTCGGTGGGGATGATGGGGCGGGCCGTCGGTGTGGGGCAGGTTTATCTCGAGGCCGCGAGGGACTCTGCCGGGAGCTGGCTCGACGGCGGCAAGACCTACCGCCTCACCGTGCCGAAGGAGGTGCCCGTCGCCCAGTTCTGGTCGGTCACCGTCTACGACAACGAGACGCGCTGCTTCGTTGATACCGGCGTCCAGCCCGACCGCTCGTCGCGCGATCCGATCGTCACCAACCCGGACGGCTCGGTCGACCTTTTCTTCGGCCCGACAGCCCCCGAAGGAAAGCCGGCGAGCAATTGGATCCAGACGCTTCCCGGGAAAGGATGGTTCAGCTACTTCCGGCTCTACGGACCGACGGCGGCTTACTTCGACCGCTCCTGGGTCCTCGGCGATTTCGAGCCGGTCGGATGAAATGCGGCATCCCAACAGGCCGTGGTGAACGCGTCATCGCTGGCCACGATCGGCGGAGTCGCGGAGCGCGGCTTCGTGGCGGAGCAGCCAGGCCTTGCGCTCCACGCCTGACGAGAATCCGGTGAGCGAGCCGTCGGCGCCGATGACGCGGTGGCAGGGGACGATGATCGGAAGTGGATTGCGGCCATTGGCTGCCCCGACGGCGCGAGCCTTGTTCGCCCCGCCGAGCCGCCGGGCCTGCTCACCGTAGGTCATCGTGTGGCCGAAGGGGATCGTGCGGAGGACCTCCCAGGCGGAGCGCTGGAACGGCGTGCCGGGGGGATCGAGGGGAAGATCGAAGGTCATCCGCACGCCGCGGAAATACTCCTCGAGTTGGGCGGTGGCCGCGCGGAGAATCGACGCAGTTCCGCTGGCCCCGGCCACTTCGGAGGCCTGGAGATTGTCCACGGAGGATGCAACGTCGCTCGAATCCTCGTCCCAGCCGACACGTCGCAGGCCCTCCGGTGAGGCGAGGAGCGTGAGGGGCCCCAGCGGGGAGCCGACGATCGTGATGGCGAGTGGGGACGAGGCTGGCATCGAGCCCGAGCGTAGGGCATGGGACCCGTCCCCGGCTAGAATCTCCGCTGAGAACGGGCCACGCGGCGGCGGTTCAGCCCGGCCGCGCCGCGGGGGTCATCCGGACGACGAGTTCGTCGTAGCCGAGCGTCCGGTCGTAGGCGGCGGTCTTCTCCACCCGGTCGCGCTTCGCCACGAGGTCGATCCGCTCCACACGCCGGCAGAGGGCGCCGAGAAGCGATTTCATCACCGTCCGCGAATGGGCCGCGCCCAGGCAGAGGTGGGCACCGAAGCCGAACGACACGTGCGGATTGGGTCGGCGGTCGAGCCGGATGGAAAGCGGCTCGTCGAACACCGTGCCATCGAGATTTGCCGAGGCCCAGCCGAGCGAGACCCTGCCCCCCGGCTCGACGGCGACCCCATCGACCTCGGTGGCAACCGGGCAGACGCGGCCGATGTGCGTCAGCGGCATGAAGACGCGGAAGAATTCTTCCACGGCATGGATGATCCGATCGTGATCGGCGCGGAGGAAGGCGAAATCGGCCGGTGTGGCGGCAAGGTGGCCGATCGCACAGGCGATCGAGTGGATGATCGTATCGCGGCCGCCGGCAAAGGCGAGATTGGCGAAGCCGAGGAGCTCGGCCCGGGTGAGGGGCCGGCCGCGGAAGCTGGTCCGGGAGAGGAGGCTGAAGAAGTCGTCGCCGGGGGATGCCTCGGCCCGATCGAAGCGGTCGTTGAGGTAGTCCTCGAGCTGGCGGGCCTTCTTCAGTCCGTCGCTGCCGTGGAAGACATGGACGCCCCAGCCGATCCAGATGTCGGCTTCCGCTTCCGGAACATCGAGAAGGACGGTGAGTGCCCGCGACTGGAGCGGCAGGGCAAACTCCTCGACGATCTCGATTGTGTCGCGCGCGAACGCCTCGTCGAGGAGTCGGGTGACGAGGCTGTCGATGCGGGCGACGAAGGCCGGCTGCTTGGCCCTGAGGAAGAAGGGCTCGACGAGCCGGCGGTAGTCGGTGTGGTCGGGGGGATCGAGCTCGATCGGCAGCTGGCGGACGCTGCGAAGCTGCTCCTCCGACGGGATCGGCACCCGGAAGGGGGCGTCGGAGCTGAAGGTCTGCCAATCCTTCGCCGCTCGCCGGACCTCCTCGTGCCGGAGGATCATCGGGATCTCGTCCCCCTGAAACGGGCAGCGGAGGACGCCGTCGCTCTCTCGGGCCCTGCGGAAGGGGTCGTCGATGGAGGTCATGGGGGAAGCGTCGGCGGTGGCACGCCGACGAAGGACGAAGAGAGTTACCCGGCTAGGATTCGAACCTAGACAAAGGGAACCAAAATCCCTTGTGCTACCGTTACACCACCGGGTAGTGGCGACTTCGGATCATACCCCATCGCGGGAGCGGGAGGGATGGGCATTAGGAGGAACCGGGCTCCGTCGGGGGGGATGGATCAACTCCTCCCTTGGCGAGTTTGTTGGTGACCGCGAAAGAGAGCTGTTCCAGCTCGATCGCCAGGTCGACCGCCACCGTCTGGACGTGGGGGGGAAGGGTGAGGGTGACCGGGGCGAAGTTGACGATCCCATCGATCCCCGCGGCGACCATCCGCTCGGCGACTTCCTGGGCCCGCTCTGCCGGGACGACGATCATCCCCAGCCGGATTCCCTTCTCCCGGACGACCTGCGGCAGGTCGTCGATGTGGTGGACGACGAGCCCCCGTACCGTCCCGCCGACTTTCGCCGCATCGGCGTCGAAGGCGGCTTCGATCGTGAAGTTTTGCCGGCCGAAGCCGCGGTAACCGAGGAGCGCCTGGCCGAGGTTGCCCACCCCCACCATGACCACCGGCCAGCGGTGATTGGTGCCGAGGATGTCGCGCATGGCGTGGATCAGCTCATCGCAACGGTAGCCGACGCCGGGGTAGCCGAACTGCCCGAAGAACCCGAGATCCTTCCGCACCTGGGCATCGCTGAAGCCGAGGAGGGCCCCGAGTTGGCTCGATGAAATCGTCTGCTGCCCGGCTCCCTGGAGCCGCTGAAGTTCTCGGAGGTAGAGGCTCAGCCGGCTGACAACGACCTTCGGGACCGAGTGATCGGACGGGAGGTCGCCGGGCGTGACTCGCGAGTCGGTCATGGGGCGTCGACGCCGTGAAGTGGGACGGTCCGCAGAAAACTCTACCCCCCAAACCAGCGCCCCCGCAACGCGACCCATCTCCGGGGGCAGACCAGGATCGGCCGCAAACCGTTGCCGGCCATGGTGATCCGCGGCCGTGGGTGGCCTGGAATCGGAGGACACCCGGGCGTTTCGAAACACGGAAAAAGGGAATCTGTGACGGATGTGAGGGCGCTGGGGGACTGGAAAAACAAGATCGACTGCGTGGATTGGTCAACCTGCGGGGGATTTGTGGTCGATGGTTGAAGAGCGTGGGAAACCCTGCCCCCGCGCCCACCCAAGAGTTTCGTTCCCCTTTTTCAGGAGTCGCCCCGTGAGGGGCGGCATGCATGAAGACCACGTGGCTGAGTTGGCTGCTGGCCGTCGCCTGCATCGTGTCTCCGGCGCTCCGCGCCGATGACGCGATCGGGCTGGCCGGTGAGGACTGTCCCGACGCCGCGCAGAGCGTTCTGGCCGGCGATGCCGGTCAGGCCCCTGACGTCGGCGATTCGATGGACGGCCGGATCATCGAGGATGGTGTTGTCGAGGGGGGCTCGGTGCCCTGCGGCCCGACCCGGACGGTGCGTGAGACCGTCTGGGAGCGCCAGGAGATCACCTGCTACAAGACGATGTGCGAACGCATCGTCGAGCAGAAGGAGATCGACTGCGTCCGCTACGAGACGGAGCGATCCTTCAAGGAGGTCGAGTACACCGTCACCAAGCCGGTGTGGGAGACCCGTTCGAAGATCGTCAACTACACCGTCTCCAAGCCGGTGTGGGAGACCGTCACGAAGGAGATCCCGTACACGGTCTGCAAGCCGGTGTACGAGACCCGCGAGCAGACCTACACGGTCTGCAAGCCGGTGTACGAGACGATGACGAAAGAGATCCCCTACACCGTCTGCAAGCCGGTGTACGAGACCCGCGAGCAGACCTACACCGTCTGCAAGCCGGTGTACGAAACGATGACGAAGGAGA
>JBIIQL010000090.1:0-9347 GCA_044342095.1 Pirellulales bacterium | reverse complement strand
GGGGATCGTGCGGAAGTCGAAACAGACATGGAGCGGCGCGGCGGCGGTGGCCGTGAGCTTGTCGTCGAACGTGTGCCGCACCCCTTCGGTCGGCTCTCCCGTGCCGACGCGGACGCCGCGCGTGCCTGCCGGGTGGACATGTCGCCATGGGCTCTGGGATTCCGCCAGCACGCTATTTGGCCCGGCGGAGAGCCATGGCTTCGTGTTCGGCCCCTTGCCGATCTCCTGGGTCTCGAGATCGAGATCGACGCCCCCGGCGAACGATTTCCCCTCGAGGGCCGACTTCTCCCGCATCCGCCCGGCAAGCTCCCGGTCGAGCGCCGCGAGCGTTTCGACCTTCAACCGGTCGAGCCGCGCTGCTTCCTCCGGGGGCACCAACCCCGGGAAGTTGGCCGGCCGCTTCTGTTCCTCGCCGCCGGGAAAGGCCCAGACCGTGCTCTGGAGGATGCCGTAGAGGGCGTAGTAGTCGGAGGCGCTGACCGGATCGTATTTGTGGTCGTGGCAGCGGGCACAGCCGAGGGAGAGGCCGAGGACGGAGCGGCCGAGGGAGTCGATGCAGTCGGCGAAATCGAGATGCTGGAAATCGGTGTTGGCGGCGTAGCCGTAGCGCTTGCCGACGGCGAGGAAGCCGGTGGCGGTGACGAGGTCGGCGTAGGCATCCGGCTGCGCCTCGCGGGCGAGGATGTCGCCGGCGATCTGCCGGGCGAGAAACTCGTCGTAGGGCATGTCGGCATTGAAGGCCCGGATCACCCAGTCCCGGTAGTTGCCAGCTTCACGAACGGGGTAGTCGGAGCCATCGCCGGCCGTGTCGGCGTAGCGGGCGACGTCGAGCCAATGGCGCCCCCAACGCTCGCCGTAGGCACTCGAAGCGAGGAGGCGGTCGACGACCCGTTCCCAGGCGTCGGGGGCGGTGTCGTCGAGGAAGGCGCGGATCTCCGCGGGAGTCGGGGGGAGGCCGGTGAGATCGAGTGTGACGCGGCGGAGGAGCGTCCGCCTGTCGGCGAGCGCCGCCGGACTCAACCCTCGAGCCTCCAGCCCGGCGACGATGAAGCGGTCGATGTCGTTGGCCACGAGCCCTGGATCGGCGACGTCTGGCGGCGTCGCCGCCACCGGATTTGTGAAGCTCCACCACGATTCGGCCGCCTCCCGTACCATGCCGCCGAGGCGGTCTTCGAGGACGCGCGGATCGGCGGCGCCGGCGGCGATCCAGGTGGTGAGGTCGTCGATCTCGCCGGGGGTGAGGGGAGGCCCGGCATCTTCCGGCGGCATCGCCGAGACCCCGTCGGCATGCTTTACCGCGCGCAACAGGAGGCTCGCGTCGCTGTCTCCGGGAACGATCGCCGGACCGGAGTCGCCACCGCTGGCCCAGCCCTGCCGGGAATCGAGTGCCAGGCCACCGCTGGTCTTGCCCGATTCGGTCGCGTGGCAGCTCTGGCAGCGGGCGACGAGGAGCGGGCGGATGCGATTTTCGAAAAGGTCGTCGTCGGCGGCCAAGCCCGGCTTGGCGGCGCCGACGGCGATCGCCAGCCCAACGACGACAAGAGCGAACCCGCACAGGGCTCTCCGGGCCGAGCAGTCGAGCAGAGAGAAGGCCATGGCAACACGCATTGGAAGGGGGAAACAGGCGTAAACCCCCGGGATCCCACGATCTCAAGGATACCCCATGAGATGGTGCCGCCACAGCGTCAATCGGGCCAGGCGGCGGCGGTGGCCATCTGTCGAGCCCTCGTTTTTCCCGTAGAATCCGCTCCCTGGCATGTTCCATGCGGGAAAGCATCTTGTCGTTTGGGGAAAGCCTCCATGGTCTGTCGTCGCTTCGCCTTCCTGATCGCGCTCGCTAGCCTCCCTCTCTTGGCCGCTTCTGCGGCCGAATGGAAGCCGGCTGCCGCGCCCCTCATGACCCGATGGGGGAAAGAGGTCACCCCCGACAACGCGTGGCGGGACTATCCTCGGCCGCAGCTGGTGCGGGAGTCGTGGCTCAATCTCAATGGTTTGTGGGAGTACGCAATCGTCGATCGCCCTGCCGGCGAGGTTGGTGTGCCGACGGCCGACGGCCCGCCGCCCCAGGCATGGAATGGAAACATCCTCGTTCCCTTCTGTCCTGAGTCGGCGCTGTCGGGGGTGGGGAAGAGCGTCTCGAAGGAGCAGTTCCTCTGGTACAGGCGATCGGTCACCGTGCCGGAGGCGTGGCAGGGCAAACGGATCATGCTCCGTTTCGACGCCGTCGATTGGCACTCGGGCGTGTGGCTCAACGGGACGAAGCTCGGCGATCACAGCGGCGGCTCCGATCCCTTTTCATTCGATGTCACCGCGCATGTAAAGCCCGGCGCCAACGAGCTGCTCGTTCGGGCGTGGGATCCGTCGGATGAGGGCCCGCAACCGCGCGGCAAGCAGAAGCTCAAGCCGGAGGGGATCTGGTACACGCCGGTGAGCGGGATCTGGCAGACGGTGTGGATGGAGCCGATTGATGAGCGTCACATCAGCGGCGTCTTTCCCGTCGCCGACGTGGAGCGCGGTGAGGTCGAATTCACGATCGACCTCGCCGGGCAGGCGCCATCCGGTCCGAGGCCACCGCGCGTCCGCATCGTCGAGGGGGAGGGGACGGCGCGCAAGGTTCTCGGTGAGGGGGCTCCCGGCCAGCCGATCCGCTTCGCCGTCAAGGAGCCGCGCCTCTGGACGCCCGACGATCCGCACCTCTATCCCGTCGAGGTCGAGCTTGTTGGCCCCGATGGCAAGGTGGGCGATCGGGTGGCGACTTACTTCGCGCTCCGTTCGATCACGAAGGCCCGCGACGAGCAGGGGATCCTCCGGCTCTGCCTCAACGGCAAGCCGCTGTTTCAGATCGGCCCGCTCGATCAGGGCTGGTGGCCCGACGGCCTGCTCACGCCGCCGAGCGACGCGGCGATGAAGTACGACCTCGAGGTGCTCAAGTCCCTCGGCATGAACATGCTCCGCAAGCACATCAAAGTGGAGCCGGCCCGCTACTACCACCACTGCGACACCCTCGGCCTGCTCGTCTGGCAGGATCAGCCGAGCGGGATGGGGGCGGGACGGAAGCAGTTCGTCCAGCCTGACTGGCAGGAGGACGGCGAGTTCACGCCGGAGGAGAAGGCGCAGTTCCGCACCGAGACCGCGGCGATGATCGACCGCCTCCGGTTCTTTCCATCGATCGTCGTCTGGGTGCCGTTCAACGAGGGCTGGGGGCAGCACGACACCAACGACATCCTCAAGTGGGTGCAACAGCGCGATCCGACGCGGCTGGTCAACGGCCCGAGCGGTTGGACCGACCGCGGCTACGGCGACATGAAGGACATGCACCTCTATCCCGGCCCGGGAATGTTTCCGGTTTTGGCCGACCGGGTGAGCGTGCTCGGTGAGTTCGGAGGCTTGGGTCTCCCGGTCAAGGGACACCTCTGGAAGGATTCCGACAACTGGGGCTACCGCACCTACCAGAACGAAGCCGATCTCCGCGCCGCCTATGGCCATCTCATGGAGCGGCTCCACGGGCTCGTCGGCCGCGGGCTCGCCGCGGCGGTCTACACGCAGACGACCGATGTCGAGATCGAGGTCAACGGCCTCCTCACCTACGACCGCGAGATCCTCAAAGTCGATCCGGAGGAGACAGCCGCGTGGCACCGGATGCTCTTTCTCCCGCCTCCGGTGTTCCGCGACGTCGTGCCGACGGCGGAGGCGGGGCCGGCGGAGTGGCGCTTCACCGTCGAGCCGCCACCGCCGACCTGGGACAAGCCGGGCTACGACGACTCTGGGTGGAAGCGCGGCCCGGGGGGCTTCGGCACCGAGGGGACCCCCGGCACGACGATCCGCACCGAGTGGAACACCAAGGAGATCTGGCTGCGGCGGATCGTGAATCTCGAAAAGCTCCCCGAGGGGAAGCTCGCCTTCCGCATCCACCACGACGAGGATGCCGAGATCTTCGTCAACGGCGTTCTCGCCGCGACGGTCCAGGGCTACGTGACGGAGTATGTCGAGGTGCCGATGCTTGCGGCGGCGCGGGGGGCTTTCAAGAAAGGCGAGAATCTCGTCGCCGTCCACTGCCGGCAGACCGGCGGCGGGCAATCGATCGATGTCGGGATCGTTGAGCAGGTGCCGGGGAAGTAGTCTGAACCTCGTGCAATGACGGCGACCATTCCCTTGTTTCAAGAGTTCCACCGATGACGACGGTCGATCGAGGGAGTGAATCCCAGGCACGTTCGATCCTTGAATCAAAGTCAGCCCGGGCCCGCGCCATGGACCAGGCTGAGAAGTTTCTCGCCGGGCCGAGGCTGTTCGACATCGTGCGGGAGCGGATGCTCTGTGGCATCCGGGACCGGCATCCGCAGTGGGGCGAAGCGGAGGTAGAGGCAGAGTTCGGCCGGCAAATGACGGCCATCCGCGCCCGTGAAGAGCGGGGCATCTATACACCGGTGGCGCAGGATGCGATCGACGGCGGTCTGACCGGTGCCCCATGACGAGTGAAGCCGCCGTGGCCCGTCTCGTCGAGCGTCTCGAGGCCGAGGGTGTGCCGTACATGTTCACCGGTGCTCTGTCGGCGAATCTCTACGGTGTGCCCCGGGCCACGAACGACGCCGACCTCGTCGTGGCGTTCGAGGATTTCGACGTCGTCGCGTTCGCCCGCGGACTCGGGCCCGACTTCGTCCTCGATCGGCAGGCGATGATCGAGGGGTTCACCGGGACGATGCGTCACGTGGTGCATTTCGTCCCGAAACAGTTCGACATCGAACTGTTCCACCTCGGGAACGACCCGCACGACCGGCAGCGGTTTTCGAGGCGCCGCCGCCAGCGGCTTCCAGAGTGCGAACGGGAGGCCTGGGTGGCGACGGCGGAGGATGTCCTCATCCAGAAGCTGCGCTGGGGTCGCCGCAAGGATCTCGACGACATCGTCAACCTCCTCACCGTTTCCGGCGACGGGCTCGATTGGGAGTATGTCGGCACGTGGACGCGGGAACATGGCACAGGCGCTTTGCTTGCCGACCTCCGAGCCGAGGCCGACGGCGCCGGCCCTGAACCGGCAGGCTGACGTCTCTGCGTGGTATCCTGCTGGCCCTGCCGCGGACAGTCCGTGAGCGGCTCCCATGCCAGCCTGAGGCCACCATGATCCGCCGTCGTTTTCCATCGTCACGCGCCGCTGGCTCGTTCTCACTCGTCGTCGCCATCGTCACCGGCACGCTCTTCTCGAATGCCATCACCGTCGCCGACGAGTGGCCGCAGTGGATGGGACCGAAGCGCGACAACGTGTGGCGCGAGAAGGGGATTGTGGAGAAGTTTCCCGCCGGGGGGCCGAAGGTGCTGTGGCGGGCACCGGTGGCCGGTGGCTACGCCGGGGTGGCTGTCGCAGAGGGCAAGGTCTTCGTCACCGATTTCGTCCCGGCGGGCGATCTCCCCGGCGACAACTTCGAGCGGAAGACGGCCGCGGGCACCGAGCGAGTGCTTTGCCTCGACGAGGGGACGGGGAAGGAACTCTGGAAGCACGAAATCCCGGTTACCTACACGATCAGCTATCCGGCCGGCCCGCGCTGCACGCCGACGGTCGACGGCGACCGTATCTACACGCTCGGCGCCGAGGGGAATCTCCTCTGCCTCGCCATCACCGATGGCCGGGTGGTGTGGTCGAAAGACCTGAAGCAGGACTACGAGACGAAGGCGGCGCTGTGGGGCTGGGCGGGCCATCCACTCGTCGATGGCGATCGCTTGTTCGTCGTCGCCGGCACCGCGAAGGCCCACGTTGTGGCGCTCGACAAGCTTACCGGCAAGGAACTGTGGCGCGCCGGCACCGCCCCCGAGCAGGGCTACTCGCCGCCGATGATCATCGAGGCGGCCGGGGTGCGGCAACTCGTCCTCATGAAGCCCGACGGAATGTATGCGGTCGCGCCCGACACCGGCGCGATTCTCTGGGAGACTCCCTACAACGCCGACAACGGCTCGATCATCATGGCGCCGGTGAAGGTTGGGGAACACCTCTACGTCGGTGGCTTCCAGGAGAAGAACCTCCTGGTCAAGCTCGCCGCCGACAAGCCCGGCGTCGAGGTGGTGTGGCGCAACAAGGCCAAGCACGGCATCTCGGCGGTCAACGTCCAGCCGTTCGTCGATGGCACGATGGTGTACGGCTTTCACGAGAAGGGGGATCTCCGCGGGATCGAGATTCCCAGTGGCGCGGTGAAGTGGACGAGTCCGGGCCCGTTCGGCGACCGTGCCCCGCCATCAGCCACGGCCTTCATCACGCGGCACGGGAGCCGCTTCTTCCTCTTTGCCGAAACCGGCGACCTCGTGATCGCGAAGCTCTCCCCCGCAGGCTACGAGGAGATCGACCGCGCCCATCTCCTCGACACGACGCAGTCGGCGTTCGGCCGCGGCGTGGTGTGGTGTCCCCCGGCGTATGCCGATCGGAGCGTCTTCATCCGCAACGACAAGGAACTCGTCCGCGTGTCGCTCTCGGAGTGAGGCCGGAAAGGTCGCCGCAGACGGCATGACCGGTGCGGCGGCGGGACGGGAAACGGCTTTTGTCCCGAGGAAGGCCGGAGGTGACGCGCCGAGGGGGTCACCATCGGCTATCGTGAGGGGCGAGTTCCGTCCCAGCCCGGCCAATCCTGGCCGGAGCGTCGGCGTTGTCTGGAGTCCGTCCTTCATGGCTTCTCTTCCCGCGGCGTCGACCCACTTCGACGTTCCCACGGCCGTGCGGCCGTACACGCTCAACCGGGTCTATTCCGGCACGATCCTCGGGGTTCATGTGCTCGCGCTCCTGGCCTTCCTGCCACAGTTCTTCTCCTGGATCGGCTTCTGGACGATGGTCGTCGGGATCCACGTCTTCGGGCAGGGGATCACGATCGGCTACCACCGACTCCTCACGCATCGCAGCTTCAAGACGCTCCCCTGGGTCGAGCATGCCTTCGCCATCCTCGGGATCTGCTGCCTCGAGGATTCACCCGCCCGCTGGGTGGCGGTGCACCGCATCCACCATGTCCATTCCGACGAGCAGACCGACCCGCATTCGCCGCTGGTGACATTCCTCTGGTCGCATTTCGGCTGGCTGATGGTCAACAACCGCGAGGCCCAGTCGCTCAACGCGATCGCCACCTATGCCAAAGACCTCCTCCGCGATCCCTTCTACATGCGGATCGAGAAGCGTCCCTGGATCCTCATGTGGATCGGGCTGGCACAGATCCCGGTCTACGTCCTCGCCGGTGCGGCGATCGGCTGGATCGGCTGGGGCCGCGAAGCCGCCCTGCCAATGGCGGCGAGCCTCGTGGTGTGGGGGGTATTCGTGCGGATCGTGGCGGTGTGGCACATCACGTGGTCGGTGAACTCGCTCTCGCACATGTTCGGCTACCAGAACTACGAGACGGGGGAGGCGAGCCGCAACAATTGGTTCGTCGCCCTCCTCACCGTCGGCGAGGGTTGGCACAACAACCACCACGAAGATCCCTCGTCGGCGAGCGTCCAGCACCGCTGGTGGGAGATCGACATTAGCTACTACGAGATCCGTCTCCTCGAGGCGCTCGGCCTGGCGTGGGACGTCGTCACGCCCCGGCACGTCCGGCGCCGCGAGGCCGCGGCGAAGTCGGCCTGACGTCTCCGCTGGTGCACCGCGCGAGGGTGGTGCCATCGGGATCGAGCGCCACCCGGACCACCGGCGTATTCCCGTAGATCCGCGGATGGAACGGGGAGCGGAAGTAGATCCAGCCGCGGTGCTGATCGACCTGCATCGATCGGACGTTGAGGCAGTCGTCGCCCAAGCCGGCGAGATCCCACCGGGCCACGAGTGGGAAGGCCGCGCTTGAGAGATCGAAGAACGACGCCTGCCGCGTCTCGGCCGCGAAGACGACGAGGCACGTCCCCAGTCTGGCAACGGCGACGGGCGTCCCAGGCACCGGGAGCGTGGCGGCGAGCCGGTTGGTCGTCTTGTCGACGAGGAGCACCTGATCGGCCCAGGCCTCCGGCGCCGCGATCCAGGGGAGCCCCTCGAGGTCGAGCATCATCGTCAGGTGGCGGCGCGGGGCGGGGAAGGTGCGCTCGATGCCGTGGCTGACGGTGTCGAGGCGCGCGATCATCTCCCGGCCGGGGCGAAAGTCGTTGCGCTCGAGGACGAAGAGCCAGCGTCCGGAGGGAATCATGGCCCCCGGAAAATGGACCTCGGGACGGAGCGGCCGGGCCCACCAGCCGTTCCAGTGGAAAACCCTCCGCGACCCGGTCTCGTTGAACCACATCCTGCCGGCGGAGCCGCCGAACTGTTCGACCTGGAGCCGCCGCGGCATCGTCCGGACCCGCACGCGCAGCCTCGGCGACGGGGTCGCCGCGTCGAACCGCACGGTTGAATGGTAGGTGAGCCAGCCGCGCCGCTCGTCGAAGTGCTTGCCGACGGCGAGGATCGTCTGCGGGGCAAAAGAGTAGAGAAACTCGAGCGTGTGGGGAACCGGGGCGGAAGCGACGACGGCGAGCGTATCGGGGTCGTGGACATCGATCCGGTAGTCGTCGACCGTGCCGACGCTGTGCCCCTCCCAGAGGAGCCCGGCGTGAAACACCTGCCCGCGGTAGACCTCGTGTGGATCGAGGAGCGTGACGGTGCGGACCTCCGGCACGACGTCGATGGTCGGGGCGAGGGTGGCTGGCACGAACGGAGGCTCCCGGTGACGGAGAAGGCCTCTCAAGCCTACGGCGGTGGGGGGACCGGGGGCGAGGAATCGGTGGAAAGGGATCGTCGGTTTCCGCTGTCGCAGGCGGACCCTCGAATCGATCCCCCGATCCGGCCAGAGCCTGCCAGAATGGGTCCGCCTTCCTCCTTCCTCTGGAGTTTCCGATGCCGCGCCACCTCGTCCTCGTCCTCGGCGATCAACTCGACCGCCACTCGGCGGCCTTCGACGGCTTCGATGCCCTCCAGGATGCCGTCTGGATGGCCGAGGTGGCGGGGGAGGCGAAGCATGTCTGGTCGGCGAAGCCGCGGATCGTGATGTTTCTCGCCGCGATGCGTCACTTCCGCGATCGGCTCGTCGCCGAAGGGCTGAGCATCGACTACCGCGCGCTTGCGGCCACACCCGCCGTCGACGAGCCGCGGTCCTTGGCAACCGCGCTGTTGGCAAGCCTCGCTGGCGAGGGGCCCGTCCGTCCCGGTCGGCCGGGGCGCAAAGCCGCAGGACCTTCACTCCCGCCAGGGAGGCCATCGAAGCTCATCGTCGTCGAGCCAGGGGAGCATCGGGTGCGGGAGGAGATCGTCGCCGCGGCGCGGGAGGCTGGCATCCCCTTGGAGATCCGCACCGACCGGCACTTCTTCAGCACGATCGACGAGTTTGCCACGCATGCCCGCGGCCGGAAGCAACTCCGTCTGGAATGGTTCT
>JBIIQL010000609.1:0-2635 GCA_044342095.1 Pirellulales bacterium | reverse complement strand
CGTCTTCGCCCCCGACGGCACGCTGATCTATGACCAGTCCATGCCGGTCCGGTTTGCCGTCGGCTCGGGAACCCGCGGCCGCTCCTATCTCATCGACCAAGCCGGGCTCCTCACCCAATCCCCGATTGGCTGGTACAGCGGCACGGGGCGATACGGCCTCTCCCCCGGCTACGAACACGATCGCGGACTGCGGTTCGAACGGGCCATCGGCGATGGCTGCCTTCACTGTCATGCAGGGCTCGTCGAACATGCCCCCGACGGCGGCGCCGGGTATTCGTCACGAGTGTTCGCGGAGGCCGCGATCGGCTGCGAGCGTTGCCACGGCCCCGGGGCCGAGCATGTGGCAACCATGGCCGCGCTTCCTCCCGGCGCGAAGGCCGACGACCTACGGATCGTCAATCCGGTCGACCTCGAGCCGCGGCGCCGGGAGGCCGTCTGCAATCAGTGCCATCTCGGTGGCGAGGCGACGATTCCCCGCTTCGGCCGAAGCTTCTACGACTTCCGCCCCGGCGATCACCTCGACGACACGCTCCTCGTCTTCGTCCACGACGAGCAGGCGACGACGGCTTCCGGGGCGAAGCCAGTCAGCCAGGTGGAGCAGATGCGACAGAGCGGATGCTGGAAGGGAACGGGGGGCACTCTCGGCTGCATCTCCTGCCACGATCCCCACGCCAAGCCGACTCCGGAGGGAATGGACGCCTTCTACCGGACGAAGTGCCAGGCCTGCCACGAGGAGAAGCCCTGCTCACTCCCCGAGGTGGAACGCGACGCCCCGCCGGCGGCCGGCTCGTGCATCCGCTGCCACATGCCCTCGCAGGATCTCGTGGAGGTGGCCCACACCGCAATGTCCGATCACCGCGTTCCACGGCGCCCCGACGATGCCAAGGCGCCCCCACGAAACGCGACCGCCGCACTGGTGCCCTTCGATGATGCCGCCGAGCGTGTGCCGCCGCGCGAATTGGCCCGGGCCCGTGGGCTCGCCCTCGCCTCGCTCCCCGGCACGACGAAGAGCACGCGTGGGGCACAAGAGGCAATCTCGGCCCTCGTGCCCGAGGGGGTCGACGGCAGCGACCAGCGGGGCATCGTCGCGGCGCTCGCCGGCGACGTCGAGGCACTCCGCGGCCTCGGCCAGCTCTACGCGTCGACCGGCCGGATGGACGCCGCGGCCGCCTGCTGGGAAGGGGCCCTTGCCGCCGACCCTGGTGATGGCGAGACGATGGCGATGCTCGCCCGACAGATGCAGCGGGGGGGGAGGCTCCGTGAAGCCTTGGCGATGCTCGACCGCCTCATCAGTGCCAATCCAGCCCTCGCAGCCGTCCACGCCCAGCGTGGCGCGATCCTCGTGGCCCTCGCTCGCCCCGACGACGCCATCGCCGCGGTGCGGAAGAGCCTCGAGCTCGATCCCTCGAGCCTGCCGGTCCGCTCGTTCCTCGCCGAACTGCTCGCCCGCACCAACCGCGTTCAGGAGGCGGATGAGGAACGGGCGACGATCTCGCGTCTCAAAGCCGCCGCGGCGTCCCCCTACCGGCCGGCCGCTGTAACAACCCCGGCCCCAGGCTCCCCCTGACCGGGCCTCCGTCAGCGCTCCACCGGCGGCTCACGAAGGACGAGCGCCTGATCGACGGCGACCCCTTCGAGCCGCTGCGTCGCGCCGCCCGGCCAGCGAATCTCGACCGTGCAGGGGTCTCTCCGTTCACCGAGCCCGACGGCCAGAAGCGGTTGGTGGGTGCTCGCATAGCTGGTCCCGCCACAGAGCTCACGGATCCACGTCCGATCGCCGCTGGTCACCGTCACTCGGGCTCCGATCCCACGCCGGTTGCTCCGCCCCCCGAGGAACTGGAACGTGAGCCAGTGGCCCGACTCGGAGCGGTTCTCGAGGAGCGCCGCAGGGGTGTTTTGATGGGCGATCGCCACGTCGAGATCGCCGTCGCCGTCGGCATCGGCCAGCGCCACGCCGCGTCCCACGAGCTTCTCTTCGAAGTAGCCCCCGGCGGCACTGCTGCAATCCTTGAAGCGTTTGCCGTTGAAGCTGAACAGCTGCGCCTTCATTTTCAGGAGCGGGTTGCCGGGGTAGTTCTCGACGTGGCCGTTGGCAATGATGAGCTCCTGCCGGCCGTCGGCGTTGAAGTCGGCCATCGCCGTCCCGAATCCGAGCCGGGGGAGCGTCGGCTCGTGGAGCCCGACGAGCCCCGTCACATCCTCGAAGCCACTCGCACCGAGGTTGCGGTAGAGAGTGTTTGACTCGTCGTAGAAATGCGTCGAGTAGACGTCGAGCCAGCCATCGTCGTCGTAGTCGCCGACAGCGAGCCCCATGCTCGCCTGGGCCATGCCGTTGCGATCGACCGCGCATCCGAGGAGCGTCGCCGACTCGCGGAATCGCATCGTGCCATCGGCGCCCTTCCCTTCGTTGACGAAGAGAAAGTTGGAGGTCGTGTCGTTGGCGACGTAGATGTCGGGGAGACCGTCATTGGTGAAGTCGGCGACCGCGACCCCGAGCGCCTTGTTGCCAGGGCCCAAGAGCCCCCACGCTTCGGCGACCGGACGAAAGGATCCATCGCCGAGGTTCTCGTAGCACTCGTCGGGCCAATGCTCCACGTCGCGCGGATGGCAGATCCGCGGCTCCCCTTTGACGTTG